>CBFDAW010000130.1:0-7314 GCA_965602865.1 uncultured Thermoplasmata archaeon | reverse complement strand
TAGCTCGGCTTTAAAGTTTGGCTGGGTGCTCAGGTTATCGTTTATATTGGAATGCCACCTAAAGTAATGTGGTTCTACCAGGATATTGTCATCAGGATCGAGGAATTCGCCTTGAAACTCTATTCGTTCAGTGTTGAGGTACCTCTCGCCTGTAATCGGATTTACTATCGTAGGCTCAGGCGCGTCGGGCGTGTTTTTTATTTCAAGTACTATAAATTGTGATGTTGATCCACCGTTATAATCTTTTATTGTGACCATAATATCTTTATATGTTCCCACATCATCATTTCTCGGGATAAACGACAGCTCACCGGTAAGCTTATTGAATGAAAAATCATCTTCGGCTAATTCTAATTTTTCTTTCAAATTCGTTTCAAAATAGATTAGGTCAGAATCAGCTCTATCATAGCCGCTGAATGTAAGATTACACCATGCATCCTCAAAAATAATTTGTTTAACAGTGTAATTTAACACCGGGTTATCATTAACCGATGTGACTTTTACTTTTAAAGCATCCGAAATCGTATTAAAACCATCATTTGCTACAATCTCCAAGGATTCGGTTCCGGTCCAATTCTCTTTGGGTACAAAATCTACGGTTCCGTTTGTATAAAATATTACTTCAATATTATTTTTATTTCGAACCGAAAAAGACAGTGGGTCATTCTCCACAGGGTCCCAAAATACCGTGTTCAGGTCCAGCCCGGTATATTTATGATCCTCGACAATCACCATTTCACCTTTAAAGAAATCGGGATGTGAATAAAATGGTCTTTTAATTTCCGGCGGGTCATTTACCGAAATTATAATAACTTTTAATTCAAATGGATTGGGCATATAATGTGCCGGAGACAGCGCGCCATCCTTGTCTGGGTAGCTGGGGCGATCGGGGTTATCATCACTTACATTAATATACACGATCTCACTACCAAAAGCTTGTCCAGAAAGTCGATTATACATATTTTCCTGGGGCCGGAACTCAAGTAAGCTATTAGTGGAATTATTGGGATCATTTACTACCTTGATTGTGATATTCTCACTGGAATAAAATTCCATATCACTCCAATTTTGGTTATTATTTGATAATCTATAGTATAAAGTATCGTTATCTATATCTTCAAAAGTAGTGTTTAGATCCAAATACGAAATCGGGTCATCTTCATAAAGGAAATATGTAGAAGAAGCGGAAGGTCTGGGCGTCGGTAATATATTATCAGTAATTATTGGTCCGTCACCATCCAAGCCTATTGCTTTGCGTTCCACATCTTCTGCAGAAACCCAGAAGTTATGCTCTTCGAGACTTGGATTGAAGTCCGTACCTTCAATCATATATTTATAAACACACCCATCCATATAATTTCTATCAGATTTATTTGCTTTTGTCATGGGCTCGGGACCGATATAACCGTTATCTATCGTGATTGTGATCTTTTTTGGGCCATCATTGTTCTCATCGGTGTATATTACATTATATGTATACCTATGATACACTTTACCGATTGGTGATTGAACCGAAGCATTTGAAATAACCGGTGGTATCATGGGTTTTGCCTGGATCTTTTCGATCGAATACTCAACCCAGCCATCACAATATCCTTCTCCTGCTATGTATTCTCCGGAACCATCCTCGGTTCGTCCAAATGTTTGGACATATATGCCAATGTAAGTGGTATCTTTATCCGTCCATTCATAATGCATAATTGGATCTGGTTGGTCAAATTTATGATACATGTTGCCAATTATTTCTTCACTTAACTTGTAATTACCCAACTTATGCCTATAATAAATTAAAACGTGCACTTCTGTTACAAAAGAGACACTAGCCCCCCCACCTGAAGCGGTTTTAATAGGTAGACTGGCGGTGATATCTACACTAATCGAGAAATTTGTATCGTAGTTATCACTATCCGGGGAATCTATATAGTACCAGTCAAAAATATCCGTGTCCATTCGGATGCTCTGATCAAATATCGGATCGGTAATTTTCTCAGCATACTGTATTACTTGATTATCATCTGTTGGGTTCACCTCTCGTGTGGTCAGCCGTAGTGAATAATCTATTGTGTTTTCCCAGTGATATTGGTTGGTAAATGAAACCTTAATGTAATAGAATCCCGTGGCAAAGGCGTTAATACAAGCTGGTGGGCAATCACCTTCTTGGTACCAGTCGTAAACCTGACAGGAGACTACCTTCATGAGTAAATATTTATCTTCAAAAGCACCATAGACCTCAAGATAAAAATAATCATACCATGCATAGTCATATGGGTCAAGATTTGTGAGCACCACCGTAAGATTCTCCACGGGGTTATCATCACCATCTAGAGAGATTTTGAAATGATCGATATCGGTTAGGCTTGAGAGCTGACCGTTGATCGTAATGGGCTTGGTAACACCCGAGACATCGTCGGCGAGAGTGATTGCATTGTTTGATTCGGATTCCGTGATCGATCCTCGTGGAGTACCGCCTATTGTATCATGCATCATATTAAGACTTGTTTCTGTGCCAGAGCCCATAGTGATGGAATTTGTAACAATAAAAAGAATTGAGCTTAATAATAATAAACATATAATCGAAATTGAAATTATTTTCACGATTCCTGCACGCCCATACAAGTATTTGCCTCCAATGAGGTTATCACGAATTTAATACCGAGTCTTTAACTAATATAATTTTTTTCTATTACCCACATTATTCTTTATAATTTATAAAGATTGTTGATAATTTTATTATATTATTTAGAATATTTGTTATTTCTTTTGGTTCTTCTCGCAATTTTGGTATGTTCAATTGAATATCAATCGACCACTACGATATTATGATGATTATAATCGTTGGGAGGACCACTATATAGTGTTAATAAAATTAATCGTTGGTCCGAGGGTGTGGGGGTGTGAGGGTGTGAGGGTGTGAGAGTGTGAGGGTATGAGAGTGTGAGGGTATGAGAGTGTGAGGGTATGAGAGTGTGAGAGTGTGAGAGTGTGAGGGTGTGAGGGCTCGGATGGTTTTTTCCTCCGCCCTCTTACCAGTAATTACTAATACAAATAAATCGCAACGGTCTGACTAACGATTGATCTCATATTAATATCTTAGTGTGCTCAAACCTCAAGCGATTGCAAACAACATCACATCGTAGCATACTCACACCTCACACCTATCTATGCATAAAAAAAGCAGAAAAGAGCCACCGGAGGGATTTGAACCCTCGACCTACACCTTACCAAGGTGTCGCTATACCAGTCTAAGCCACGGTGGCAATGGGTAACAAATACGGGAAGGTTAGGAAATAAATTTTCAATATATATAGTATTTGGATATAAGGCAAACTAGATAAACGAAGATCGTATCAACTCTAAAACCAAAACAATATTATTCAATTATTTCCTTTTCGGTGTAGTGATCATTATGCCATCCGAGTTATCAGTAAATGAACGCCTCGAATTAATTACTAGGAATACAGACGAAGTAATATCCAGTGATGAATTAAAGTCCGTGCTCAAATCAGGGAAACGACTTAAATCCTATGTCGGTTTTGAACCCTCTGGGCAGGTCCACCTCGGGTGGATGATCGTGGCTAATAAGATCAAGGACCTAACCGCTGCAGGGATCGAAATGACCGTCTTTCTGGCGGACTGGCATGCGTATATCAATGATAAATATAATAGCAACATAGATAACATTCGTACCTGCGGCGAATACATGAAAGATTGTTTCATTGCACTGGGGGTAGATACAAGTAAAACCCGATTTGTCTACGCCTCAGAGTTGATTGATAATAAAAGCTATTGGGAAAAGGTCCTGCGTATCGCGAAGAACGCCTCACTTGCACGAATCAGGCGGTCGATGACGATTATGGGTAGGAATGAGGATGAAGCCGATACGGACTCATCAAAATTCATCTATCCCTCTATGCAGGCGGCGGATATATTTGAACTGGATGTGGACATAGCCTATGGTGGTCTCGATCAACGTAAAGCGCATATGCTGGCGCGCGATGTGGCGGAGAAATTAGGCTGGAGCAAACCTATAGCGCTCCATACTCCGCTTCTTATGAGCTTAACCTCGAATGAGCGTATGGATATGACCGATGCAAAGATGTCAAAGAGCGATCCGGATTCATGTGTATATATCCACGACCCACCGGACGAGATCAAGCGTAAGTTACATAAAGCTTACTGCCCAGAAGGTGATGCGGAAAATAATCCCGTGCTGGATATTGTAAAGTATATTTTATTCACAAACCTAAATACTATAACAGTTTTACGACCGGAAAAATATGGCGGTGATCTCGAATTTACTAACCCGCGGGAACTTTGGGATGCGTACAATAGTAGACAATTACATCCACTCGACTTGAAAAATACTGTTGCGATGTATATCATTGAATCATTAGAACCTGTGCGTAAATATTTTAATGCACATCCGGAGAACCTCGATTCCGTTAAGAAATTAGAAATATCGCGGTGAGTGTAGTTAATGGATATTCATCGACCACTATGACCACTATAATGAACAACAAAAAACAGAATTATTTATGTAAATATCGGTCCAAGAATCGAAATACCGTTTTGTCCGATCTCCATCAAATGCTTTTTTCTGCTGTGTCGAGTAGCACGCATCTTTTTTATTTGCATATACAGCATGACATCCTGTTGGGTTTCGATCTCACCCGTTCGAATTAAACCATCTACTAAGAAGGATTCACCATAATTCTGATTGATGTGTAATGTGGTGGTAAACTCGGGAATTTCCATTATTAATAAAGAAGTCAGCTCTTTATCACGTAAACTTTTGAAAAAGTGGAACATTTGAATTCTTAGGTCATCAACATCTATCAGGGCATATAAAGCATTAAGGGAATCAATACAAAAAACCGTAAACTTATCACCTTTTTCATTTTTAAAATACTCTATTACTCCATTGATCATTTGCATAATATTTGGCAGTGACGCTTTGCTTTCAAATCGTTCTCGAATATCACTATAGTCAGAGATCAATAGATTATCGGGTATTTCAATACCAAGTGATTGCATATTCTTAAGATGGCTCTCGGTGGTTTCCTCAAGGGTTACATACATACCAAATTCCTCAGGATGCGCTTTCAAATGGTTAGAGAGCAAATTATAAGTTAGCCCCGATTTGAGTGACCCTGGCGAGCCAGCAACCAGAATAATAGACCCCTCGGGGATCTCAATATCTATTACATTATCCATTCCTTCTAAAGACTCCCGAAACATATTTTGCACCAGTATTATTTTAAATTTATATCTTAAATATTCGATATCGTAACACAGTACGATATATTTAAGTTTTAAGATAAAAAAATCCAGATTTATTAGAGAACTAAGCAAGATTCCAAGCCGATCCGGATTTTAGTTTAAATTTTGCGCTGACACCTAAAAGGTCTTAATTATTCTACCGCTTCATTATATTTTTTTAAAGTATAGTAAAAATGAACAATTATAAATATTTGTGTATTAATGAGCATATTGATTGCAATGGATTGGTTGCTGATTTTAAATGTGCTTCGGGTGATAGTTGCCATCATTATCCTGGGTTTTGCTTCATACTACGATATTCAAACCCGAACCGTATCAAATAAGCTCTGGATCATTCTTGGATTAATCGCAATTAGCTTATTTGAATGCCAATTGATTTTAGAATTTGAATTTGATGCATTTCAATATTTGATTATCATACTTCCAATTACATGCTTGTTCATGTCGTTTCTAGTTTGTGATTGGGTAGTTGACTTTGAATCACGAAAATTAAACCATTCCTGGGTATTTATGCTCATCCTTTCAGGCGCTGCATTTTTCTACCTATTCAACTCCGGTTCTTCCGAGTGGTTCGAAAACTTCAGCCTGGGCATACCAATTATCCTGTTTCTATTATACTTCATTTCAATGGAGACTACAATGAACTACCTGGACTACCGACTATATTTCCGACTCCAGCGAAGACTTGAAAAAAAGAAGGATTCGAAAAAAGGTGATGAAAAGCATCGAGATAAACCAGTTAAAATTGCCCAGCTAAAAAATACCAAAGCAAATACAAAATCACCATCTTCAAGCTCTTTAAATAATAACCCGACATCAGAATCGGATTCCACAAATATTCTCGAGCCTGATGAGCGAATATCACAAGCGTTATTTTTTTGGTTGTTTTTGTTTTATATTCTCGTATTCATATTAGATGAGATTGTAATGATGAGCCTCGTACGCATCCTCGGACTTGTATTCCTGGCTTTTGTACCCATTATTTTAATAATATTATATTCCCGTTACCATGCACAAGCAAAACCGCTGTCTGAGGGAAAATCATCTGATGAGCAGGATAAGGATAATAATAATGAGATATCCGATGCCGATATTACGCAAAAGGAACGACAAATAATACAAACACTCCATTATTTAAACCATTTATCATCCATTGGCCTAATATTTTTTGGGTTCTTTTTAATTATCTATTATTCAGTTTTGGTTCAAATTTCAGAAATTATGATGATTTGTTATTCTATAATGATCTGGCTCGTAATGTTCTATGGGTTTTATAATCTCGGGCTACCACGCGGTGGCGCCGACACTAAAGCATTGATGTGTTTGGTCCTATTATTCCCAATCTACCCTATCATTTCTAATGTTACCTTTCAAACCTCGTTCTATAATCTGTTATCCGAGCTGCAGAAGCTTGGTGTTGAATATGTTTTTCCATTCGCTTTCACCGCGTTGATGAATGGTGCACTAATCATGTTAATATTTATCATTTGTTTATTCTTCTTCAATGTCTCTAGGCGTAATCTAAAGTTACCCCACGCATTTCTCGGTTATAAACTACCAATAAAAGAAGTTCCACATAAATTTGTGTGGCCCATGGAACGAATAATGAATGGAAAGCGAAAATTGATGGTCTTTCCAGGGAATGATATTGATTTTGAGCTGGAACTAAAAGAATTACGTAAGGCTGGCTTGAAGGTTATCTGGGTCTCACCTAAAATTCCGTTTATCATCCCTTTGACCGGAGGCGTTATCTTAACCGTGATACTCGGGAACTTATTGTTTGAAATGATGTTAGGTTTGTTTTAATTTTTTTAAAGTGTGATATAACTTAATGCCCAATCTTTTCTTTTTTTATAAACTCAACATAAGCATTTTTTGATAATAGTTTATCAACCTCTGATGGGTCTGTCAATTTAATTATAGCCATCCACCCCTTGCCATAAGGATCCTTATTCAATAAATTCGGTGAATCGTTTAGTTCTTCATTTACCTCTACTACCTCACCACTCACTGGCGCATATAAATCAGCGGCTG
>CBFDAW010000129.1:0-7321 GCA_965602865.1 uncultured Thermoplasmata archaeon | reverse complement strand
CAGAATCACCCCAAATAACCACCCAGAATGTTCTTAGCGTGTATGTCGGTATACTGTATTCGGTAAACTACAGCGCCACCGACCTCGATACACCTAAAAATAAATTAAGTTGGACCATGAAAACCAATGGCTCTTGGTTGACGTTCTCTATGACCCAGACATTATTTGGGACACCTACAAGCTCCGATATCGGGACTTATTGGGTGTATATTGCAGTATCCGATGGTAATAACAGTGATTCAACTAATTTTACATTAACAGTAATGCTCAAAAAAGAAGCGCCAAATGTTACTCTGCCCAAGGTTATATCTATACACCCAGAAAATAACACTTATAATCTTTCGATAAATACTTCTGAAATTATTATTACTTTTTCTAAACCAATGAACCGCTCGAGCGTCGAATCCGCATTTTCGATATCGCCATATGTAAATTATACCCTGGTTTGGGAGAATAATAACACGGTATTAAGAATTATTTTAAAAGAGAACCTCTCTTATAATACCGCCTATATGATCACCATAGGTACCACTGCAAAGGACTTTACCGGTAATACATTAAAATCACCATTTAAATTGGTGTTTACGACCCAGGTTGAGTTTCGAGAGGACGATTACGAGCCAGATAATGGTGAGGTGTTATCAGACAACTTAAGTATTATCGCATTAATCATCATTATTTCAATAATAATAATATTTCTTGTTATTCTTTCATTTATTACAACGAACAGAAGAAAAAAACATGGAGAATTTAAAAAACACGATGAAATAAATGACCAAACAACCTACTCGGACGGTATCGATGAATACATCGTTGAATTAAAGAAAGAGGCACTCTCACCTAATAAGCCCAGTGATTTTGGTTTATCCGAAAAAGAAATGCTAGATAAGTTTAAACAAAAATGTGATAACGGAGAACTCTCCCAGGAAACATTTAATTCAATAAAAGATACTTTACATAAGCAAAAATGATAAGAAGGGGTTAAATACAACCTCAACAATGTATTGGGACGGGCATTAGATGTTAAATGGTGAGGGTGCATTGGATCACAAATCCCGAAAGTTAATCTACAATTACATCTCTTCCCACCCAGGGGCATCATTTGGGACTATCAGGAATTTCTTGGATATGAATGATTCTACACTGAAATATCATTTAATATATCTCGAAAGAAATAATAAAGTTATCTCTAAACGTGAGGGGCGACATAGATGCTATTTTTGCAATAATGGAAGTAAATTGAATTATCGTCCCTATCTTAGCTCACAGTTAAATAGCTTGACCAGAAACCAACAACAGATTTTAAAAATAATTAGGAACAAGCCGGGTATATCCAAAAATGAATTGATAAAAATAACAAATCTGAATCGGAAGACTTTAAGTTATAATTTAAATAAATTAATCGAACGAAATATCATATGGAAGGTGAAAAGTGCTGGTGAAATTGGTTATGAATATATCACAAAGGAAAAATTGCGAAATGAGATATATAACCGCTTGTTACTGAAATTACTTTCCGATGAAATTGATGAAGATAAATTTCTTAAGATCAAGAAGAAATTGGATAATTTGGGTATTGATGAGATCCGGATATAAGCTGGGGTGATATGGTTTTTTAATATGTTGTTAAGGATATTGGCTGCTTTAAATGTAAGGCGTAAATTGTAGTTAGTGTTAACTCTCATTTTATTGTGGATTCCTTAATTGGTGTTTCCATTTCAATTTCACTCTGTTTAATTTCTGAGTTGGAATTATTTTCATCACGTTCAAGGTTAGTATTATTTTCGTCGTGTTCTAAATTAGAATTATTTTCACCACGTCTTGATCTTCTATATAATAATAGTAGAAATAAAATTGACATAATTACGATAATAATAAGTAACGCTGCAATAACTCCTGTGGAATCGGCATCCTCCTTTGTATCGGCTTTAATAATTTCATCATCCTTTTCCAACCATTTTGTCCGGTCTAAAGGATACGCATCACGACTATCGTCGTAATCATCAGCATCAGTATCTGCATTTCGAGGGTCCGTATTAATGTTATATTCATCTAAATTAGTTAATCCATCAAAATCGGGATCAATATTAGCATCAGCATGATCTAATGGATTGAAATTATATTCATTTTCCCACGCATCTGGCAGCTCATCATTGTCATCATCGGTATCAAAATAATCTGGTATGTCGTCATTATCAGTATCTATTGGAATCACAATTACAATTGCATTGGAATTAAAATCTCCAACACTACCGGTTACAATCGTAGTACCATGAGTTAAAGATATGAATTTGCCATTACTATCAATTGCACCGATATTTTTTTCACTTACCACCCATAAAATCTCCGTATTCGGGATACTCCAATTGTTATTTTTTCGATCATAACCGGTCATTACAAAATTTTCATATTCTCCGATTTCCAAAGTAGCTGCCACAGGTAAAATATTTGTTCTCATTAAAGTACCATGTGTTACTGTAACTTCAACCGAACAACTAACATCATCAATAATAGCGCTGACGCGCCAAGTGCCTACTTCATCTGGGTAATACATACCAGAAGACGAAATCTCACCATTTTCCACTGACCATCTAACAAGCCCATTAGAAGAAATACCAATAGTATTTAAGTTCTTATCATAGACCACTGCAGAATATTGCAGGATCTCATCTACAGTAATAGTTGCAGTTTCGGGAGTAATAATTATTCGATTTAATTTACCTGGTGATATGTTCACAACTGCCGTATCAGTCAAGTTAGGTTTTTGAAGTGTTGCATAAATATTAATGGTGCCGGTTTTATCAGGAGTGAACATGCCTGAGGAGTCAATAGTACCATCAGTACATTTCCAGTTAAGTTTGTACGAGCTTATATGCATTGGCGGTATAATATTTCCATCACCATCAAGCACCGTAGCATCGAATTTGACTTGCTCATCAGCGGTCATATAAAATTCATTTGGTGAAATTTCAATATTCTTGGGTATACCTGGTGTTATTGTTACCTTTGTCTTGGCGTCAATTTCGCCAACATTAGCAATAACCTCCCAGCTACCTATATTAATGGCATCAAACAACCCATTTTGATCGATGGTTCCGCCACCAGTTACTATCCAATACGGATTAATTGAAATTTGATTGCCATCCAAATCAAAACCTTTAGCCTGAAATTGCAAAGTATCATCGGCGGTTATTGAAGAATTCTGGGGGGTAATAACTATTCGATTTAAAGCACCATGGTTTACAATTACCAAAAGATAATTTGATATCGAATTATCCGAATTATTACAATAAACTCTCCAGGTTCCCACCTTGCCCGCATAATAAATCCCAGAATACAATTCAGCTACCGTCCCCCACGGGTCGGTGGTGGACCAGTGCTTAGTAAATTCCACCGGATTATTCATTTTATCGTAACCGATTGCATCAATAGAAATGAAATCATCAGCTGAACATACATAAAATGTGGGAGATAGTTCGATCCTAATGAGTTTCCCTTCTTTAACAATGACCGTAATATAGCTTGAAACGGAATTATCAGAATTATTGCAATACACTCGCCAAGTGCCTGGTGTTCCTGGGAAATACTCGCTATTTATTACACTTCCTTTTGGGTCATTGGTTGACCAATATTGAGTGAATGGAACCTTATTATTATCTGCATCATAACCATTTGCTTGGAAAATTGATTTATCATCTACACTCCCCACCCAACTTGTCTCAGACTGCTCAATGTGATGTAGTGCACCGTGTGCAATCGTTACCTTGACATAACTTGAAACACAATTATTGGAATGATTGCAATAAACTCTCCAAGTGCCTACTTTAGCTGGATTATATTCGCTATCCACTACAGTGCCATCTGGGTCGGTGGTTGACCATTTTTTTTCGAACTTTACCTGATTATGTCTTATGTCATATCCCACAGCTGTAAAAGTACAATATTCATCGGCAGTGCCCGACCAAATAGCAGGAGAAATTTGAATTGTCTTCAAATTGCCTAAAACCGTTAGATTTACATAAACCCGGACATTATTCGGATCCAAATCATTACTTTTTATTGTTAATACTCCATAGTAATCCTCTATGGTTAGGTTGGTCGTATTTATTATAATCTCAATTGAACTATTTTGATTTATCTCAATAGAACCATTAGTTAGATCTGTGGTTAGCCAACCGGATTCTTTAAATCTTGTGGACCATTTTAATGAATTATTCAATAAATCCGAAATTCTGGCATTTGTAAACCACCAATCGGTACTATACCAATGTTGATCGAGCATGAAGCCGGCGGCGAGGAATACCGTTCGACCTTTACCATAGTCCCAGCAAGCGATTGCAGGGTTAAATGTTGGTGATTTAGCAAGTTTAGTTGCACCCGAGTTGAGGCCATGGCGTGATGAGAACCAGCCCGTGCCTGAGGGTACAGTAATATCAGAAACATTTACCGTAATTTCGTGTTGAGCGGTTATTGCGAGTGTTCCGCCATTATGATAATCACAATCACTTCCCCAATCACTTTGCGCCGGACCGGTATCTACGGGCATTAGTTGGCCGATCGGACTATTTTCGTCCACCGCAAAATCGATGCCGCTAACACCAACCACCGCACCACTATAATTATAGACCCAATCTTCTAACACAACCTCAAAGGTAGCAAAATCATCATCAGGCCCATACCCTGAGCTACCAAGAATCACTACGTCATATTCGTTTAACTCTTGAATGGTATCAATATCTGCTCCACTTACAATATCCACATTATAACCAAAGGATTCTATTAAGTTTTCAAATTCATCTAATTGCGGCACCACCCTACCACCGTATTCTATTGCCACATTCATTTTTATGATTTTATAAGTAAGATTCTCCAGACCATTATTACCGATGACCAATGTTCTATTTACAACTTGATTTTGTGGCGAGATTACATTATATGAATTATTATTGATCCATATATCTGGCATTGGAATTACTTCAATGCTCTGTGCCTGAACATTATTATCAATCAGGCTCTCACCGGCTACTATTGATGCATTAATGGCAATTTCATAAATGCCTTTATTTAATGGTGTCCATACAAAGCTCACGTTTTGTTTATAGAGACTTGGTAAGCTGGTAATAGTTTTTGAAGCGTTTGTAACACCGTCAATGGTAAAATTAACTTTAATGTTGTATTCAGTATTTAACCCATTATTAGAGATCGTTGCGTTAATACTCGGATTTTTGGTAAATTCAACCCACTGAGGTGCAGATAGATTTTTCACTTCAATATCATTCTCGGGAGGTACCGGAACTTTCAAGGCAATTTCTGGGTCACCGAGTAAATTTATTTCGTAACAACAATAGACCATAACGGGGTGTTCTGATAGTACACCAATATTATCCTCTTTTGCATCTTGGTTGGCTTTGCCTATATTATAGATTTTTTCACTGTAAATTGCATCATAGAATTCGCGATTGAAATATTGAGACGCCCCATCAGTGCTACCCGTACTACCATAGCCATACCTTGAATTTGCAATAAATGCAAAAGCACCCGAGGGTTCAGTGACGAAATGTTCCGCTATACTATCGTAAGTATAATACCCGGAGCCTGTTCCCCTGTTATCAAATGACCCGCAATAACAACCCTGGCTATATGCCATGAAATACTTAGAATTAGTAAGTGCGTCAGCATCAGAGTTTCCCAACCTCATATTGTAACCCACATTAGAATGGCCAAGATGATTGATTACATGAGCGTTATCATTTATTATGCTAATAATTTCGTTCTTTGGCCAGGAATGCCCGGGATAATCACGATCGTATAATGTCTTCACGGTAAAATTGCCGGGGATACCAACCGTGGTATAGCCATGTGCACTTGAGCCGAAAATGATTTCATCCATGTAATCTGCTCCAAGTGTAACGGGTGCAGATGACGGCCCCCACAGGTATTCCCCGAGAAACCAGATCTTTTTAAGTACCGGGTCATTGGGCGTTGTATTCTCGTATTCCAATGTCTTTCTGACAAAATTTGAGAGTTCAGTTTCGCTATCAATCGGTGCACGACCCACATACACCTCGGCATACATGTCCGCCTCCTGCGGATATTCACCCCAACTACTATCTTCATCAGTATTCCAATTGCCATCAAGAGCTCCAAAATATAGATCGGATGGTATATTGTCTTCATACCAGCCTTTTAGACCCCTGGCGGGGATGACCGGGCCATTAGTTTCTGTGGTAGCACCTTTATCCGAGCCGTCAGCATCACCGCCCAGGAGGACATATTCAATGCCCCAGTGCAGGTATGCATCGATGATGAAATTACGTATTTGAGCTTGGGTGTCATTGAATAGAGAACTTGTCTGATTCCAATAAGCAGGCTCGGTGGTTATATTTTCGAGGGTAACAATCGTAGCATTCAGACCTTTGTTGATCTTTGAATTTACCAGGGCTTGAAAATTATAGGTCACAGAAGAATCATTTAATGATTCATTAGTAATAATAACATAATCATAAGACTCGGATGGGTTAACGATAGATGATGACACTGGCTGAATACTTTTAGATTTTGATGAGGATATCAGAGAACTATACGTCGAAGTGAGCGTTGGATTATCCACAATACTACTGATATGCTGTAAATCCTTTGCCAGACCCCTAAATGTAATCGGGTTGCTTGTGGATGCCCCCAAGGCGCTGCCGTGGTTTTGGACCTGAACTGTTACCGTTACCTCCATGGAGTCGTAATAGTAAATCTGGCCGGGGTCCGGTGTGTATTGGATTGGAAATAAATTCAAAATTAGTATATTAAAACCCCTGCATGTTTCAGTTTTTACGTATTCATGTAATCTACCGGGAAATGGCTTTTTAGACTCGTATATGCTTTTATTTGGCTCAGTTGTAACTTCAATTAAGTTTTCAGGTATGATTAATGGGTTTGGATCAGAAATGGGTCTGGGGTCAGAACCATGCTGAACTACATACTCGCCATCACATTTAATCGGGTCATTTGTAATGATCTCAATACCCTGCATAACCTTGCCTGGTGGTAATAGTATTTTTGTAGTTTTAACGGGCAGTACGGGCTCGCCGGGTCTCTCGAACTCTTTCAAGCCGGAAAGTGTAATATAATTCTTATCACCCATATTATGTATTTCTGGCTTTTGAAATTTGTATCTTAATTCGATTTTGTTATTCGCATATGAAGATACCATATCCTCAGGTGGTTTTGGGTTCAAATTGGCAATTTCCACACCTGTACTCTTCTCACCATCCTTTATATTAGTATTTCCTATAAAACCTTCAGCGGTTCCTGTTTTTACAGGGATTAC
>CBFDAW010000128.1:0-7336 GCA_965602865.1 uncultured Thermoplasmata archaeon | reverse complement strand
GAAGCAGCCTGATCCGAGTGATGATCGGGGGGATATAATCTTCGATATTTTCAGAACCGGACGATTAGAAAATATATATCATCTGAAAAAAAATCCAAATGTCAATATTCTTACAGTGGATATCCGCAATCAAAAAGCCCTTACCAAACACATGAGGGTGGGTTTTGATTATATCTTCCATCTTGCCGCACAAGCCAGCGTACCGCTGAGTATCGAGGACCCTATTGATACCATCGAGCATAACATCAACGGAACATTGAATATCCTACAAACTGCAAAGGAGAACGGTGGTGGTAAAGTTATCTTTTCTTCCTCGGCTGCAGCATATGGCGATGACCCCAGACTGCCTAAGCTCGAGAATCTGCCCACCAAACCGATTTCTCCTTACGCCGTGACTAAGATAGCTGGTGAGCAGTTCTGCAAAGTCTTCTGCGAGCTCTATGACCTACCCACCGTCGCACTCCGGTATTTCAATGTCTTTGGTCCGCACCAGGACCCCAAATCCGAGTACGCTGCCGTGGTGCCTAGATTTATCGAACAAGTTCTAGCTAGAAAACCACCAGAAATCTTTGGTGATGGAAAACAATCAAGGGATCTAATCTATATCGACGATATCGTCGAGGCGAATATTAAAGCCGCACTCACCGAAAAAGCCAATGGGAAGGTGTTTAATATCGCGTGCGGTACCAGAACTACCGTGGACGAACTCGCAAAAATGATCATAGGGCTATCCGGTGCCAGGGTAATACCAAAATACTTACCACCCAGAGCAGGTGATATCAAGCATAGTTATGCAGATATTAGCAAAGCGAAAACCATTCTGAACTGGACCCCCAAAACCGAAATACAAGATGGATTGAAACTAACATTCGATTTTTTTAAGGATCAGCATACGAACATCTCAAGCCCTTGACCTTAGCCCATGGGTTTATTTTCCAAAAAATTCTAACCGGAAATTTGAAAAAAGATCGGTTCACCCGTTATGATATTCTTTGAACCATTCAATAAATTTTTTAACCCCTTCTTCAATACTGGTTTTCGGTTCAAACCCCAGATCGTGTCGAGCCTTCTCGATATCCGCATACGTCTCAGATACATCACCGGGTTGCATTGGTAGAAAATTCTTATCAGCTTCTAAGCCCAATTCATTTTCTATGGTGGAAATGAAATACATTAGTTCAACTGGACTATTTCCGCCAAGATTGTAAATCTCGAACTCGGAAGGTCGATCCAAGGCATTCAATACCGCAGGAACCATGTCTCCAATATATGTGAAATCCCGCTTCATCTTACCATGACCATATACATCTATCGGTGTTCCTTCAGTTATTTTCTTGGTGAATTTATAAAGTGCCATATCCGGTCTACCCCAGGGACCATAAACCGTGAAAAACCTTAGACCACTAGTTGGAAATTTATAAAGATGATGGTACGCGTGTGCCATAAGCTCATTTGCTTTCTTAGTAGCGGCGTAAAGTGAGATCGGATTATCCACCCTATCATTTTCAGAGAACGGAATTTTCGTATTACCACCATATACTGATGATGATGATGCAAATACAAAATTTTCTACATTATCCTTCGCCCATTCTATTAGATTCAGGAACCCCAATAAATTAGCGCGTTCATACGCGAATGGATTCTCCAGCGAATATCTAACGCCCGCCTGGGCGGCTAAATGACAAATTATTTTCGGGTTTTCAGAATTCAAAACGGTGTAAAGGTTCTCACGATCACTTAAGTCTAATTTCTTGAACGTATATTTTTCAGATTTTTTCAAAATTTCGTTCCTGTCCTCCTTAAGCTTTACCGAGTAATACGGATTCATATTATCTATCCCCACGACCCTATCACCACGCTCGAGTAACCCTTGGGCGATGTAAAATCCAATGAATCCTGCAGAACCCGTTACCAAAACCTTTGTCATAATATCATCTTCTAAGAAATATATATTTAATTTTTTGGCGTTTGTCCTCCAAATTTCTTCTTATGCTTTACCGCCTCCGAACCCACCAGCTTGTCGACACTATTCGAAAGCCTCCGAAGTTGATATATTCCATATATAACCGGGATTAAAATTAAGAATGTGGCAAAAAGCAGACTATACGCCACATCCAGATGTGTGAATTCGTTTTTTGCTTCAACCGCAAGCGTTGTCGCCATGGAACTCGTAGATTGATTGCCGTCTGAGGCTTCAAAATAATATATATGTATCCCTTCAGAAAATTTTCGCTTCACTATATACTCTTTCCCGTCAGAAAAATTATTATCCTGGGCATTCACGGGTGTAAGATCGAAACGTTTATGATCGGTCACCAGTTGAATATAGTCCGGTGGTTTATTCTCTAAACTATTATAAGTTACCAGGAACACGAATTCATCATCGGGCGCTCCACTGCGTGGTGTGACCGAAAAGCGTGAGATCTCTGGCGAACCAGATACTGGGGCTGGCGTACAAGATATTATTATCCCGGTAATTATTATCAGCATACTCAGTGGTATAAAGTGTCGAATTCGATGTATCTTACTCTTCACCATAAAGTTAGATAATATCATATTTAGTTATATGTTTTATTCTAAAATTCTTTTAATCATTAAAAGTTAGCTCTTCCTTAATACACTGCACTCTCTTTACACTCTGAATCGCTCTGGGCACCCAGCGCAATAGTAATCACGATCAACCAGACCAACATTGCTATAATGAACATATAGGGAGCAATTGCCACACCTGTTCCGGCGGGTAGCTTATCTATGGTGGCATGGAAGAAGCAAAGATCTGCTATAAGTCCATGATCGGTTCCGTTATTACCCACCAGCTGACCAAGATCGGGAAGGAGAGCTATTACTGCGCAGACATTTGCAGTTATGAGATGATAAAGAACAAATCGCGATGAGGTCAATGGATATAGCTCAGATGTGGCGAGTTCACCACTGGCAATTCCTAATCGATGCGCAGTTTGTTTATCCACCACCGGCCCCCAGCGAACTTGAATCCATTTATGTGTATCATAATCGTATATCCATCTACATGTTATAAATGGAAGCAAGATTAAGGTTCCCAGTATGAACCCCACTGACCAGTGGAGAAGAAAGTCCAATATGATTCCCCCCGAAATGCGGTATTTTTCAAATACCACATTTTTATCAAGTAACCATTATATTAATTTGGCTCTTATTTAAATCTTACTTGTAAAACTACAGTCATAACTACAGTCATAGCTAATAATCTTATTTATGTTTAGAATAAAGATGATGGATGTAATAAATAACAATTAGCATTTAAGCATTATTACTACAAAAAATACTTATGTTAGCGTAAATATAATGGGAATGATGCGCTTAGACGAATCCAACAATAAAATCGGTTTCAAACCGAACAATATATCGATTGTATGGTTAGTAATCACTATATTCTTTTTATCGAATATATTGATAATTTTCGCTCTTCATCTTAGCGCCTCACCAGGCAGAGAAAATAGTGCACCTAGTGCCGTGATCGATTCACCGGAGAACGCGGAACCTTTTGATGTAAAAGAAGTTGTCACTTTTGATGCATCTAGCTCAGAGGACCCCGATAATGACCCGCTTTCCTTTTATTGGGACTTTGGTGACGGCGAAACCGGTACCGGTATGACTACGACTCATACATACACACAACCCTGGGTTCATGTTATCACCCTTGAAGTAAGTGACGGCGAACTCAATGATACCGATAGGGTGGTGATCATCATAGGCTCGGGGGGGGGACAAAATAGACCGCCTAGTGCCAAGATTGATTCACCAAGTAACTTCGATTCATTTTCGGTGGGTGAAATGATTACGTTTGACGGTTCGGGATCCTCCGACCCTGATGAGGATAGTTTAACCTACCTATGGAGATTTGGAGACGGTAATTATACTGAGGTACAACTCCCCGATGAAATCGTAACACATTCGTACGAAAGGACCGGGTCTTATGTGGTCACACTCAGAGTCTCGGACAGCATGTACTCTGATGCTAATAAGATCATGATATTCGTTAATAATACATCACCCATTGCAGATGCCGGGGAAGATATTGAAGGTTATAAATACCAGGAACTATTCTTCGATGGCTCCAACTCATCTGACCCCGATAGACTCGGAAGCATTGTTAATTATAGCTGGGATATGGGAGATAAAGCCAACAGATACGGTGTTTCAATATCACATAGTTACGAGGAATACGGTAAATTTACAGTAATATTGACAGTAACCGATGATAATGGCGCCACAGATTCCGATGAGCTGGTGGTCACAGTATCAAACGCACCCCCAATTGCAGAAATCACGGTAACCAATGAGGATACAATAATCGGTGCGGATATCGAGTTCGATGCCTCAGGGTCGAATGACCCAGACGGCTATATCGATGAATATAATTTCGATTTCGGTGACGGGTCAATAACAGATTGGATAACCGATGTTATAGTAACACATCGATATTCTAACGAGGGTATATATCAAGCGGAATTGACAGTCCGTGATGATTGGGGCGAGACTAGTGAACCCGCCGCTATCGAGGTGGTGATCACCGAAAAGGTGAATCAACCGCCAAATGTGAATATCATCTCACCTAAAACGAATGATGCAGTTTCAGGCGATGTAGAAGTGAAAGGCACAGCCGCTGACCCTGAGAATGATTTGGAAAGCGTAGAGTTGAAATTTGACGAAGGTAACTGGATTAGTGCGAATTTTGTAGAAAATGAAGACGGGAAATATGATTGGCTGTATACCTGGGATACTGAGAAGGTAGAGGATGGTAACCACGCAATCACCGTACGTGCCTATGATGGCAAAAAATATTCTGATTTAAAATCGGTAAAAGTGAAAGTAAACAACCGCCCAACCACATATATCAAGATCACCGAGAAGCTCCAGCCAACCGAGTGCCACCCAAAAGAGGAAGTTACGATCTCAGGGACAGCCACTTATGATACCAATGTGCCCGTAAAAAATACTAATGTCAAGATCGAAATGCCAGCAGCAGACAAATCCTGGACTACGGAGACGAACTCACAAGGTAAGTACTCGTTCAAGTTCGAAGCACCAGAGATTCCAGGTGAATACTCGGTCACGGTTTTTATAACTGACGGTACCTTGCAGCATAGTAACTCGGAAACATTAAATGTAAAGAACCCGCCAGATCTATATATCCAGCCAAATGATATCACATTTAGGCTTTCTTCGAAAAATGTAGTGGAAAAAGAACAAGTAAAGATCGCTGCCACCGTACATAACACCGGCGATATTGCTGCGAAAGGGACGGTATCGTTTTACCAGGACACAATCAATAGACCGTTCCATAGCGTAAGTATCAATGTACCGAGAAAAGGCTCGGTTTTGATCTCAGTTTCATGGGCGGCGCAATTCGGAACACATTCTATCATAGTAGTGATCTCAGATACTGACCCCGAAGAATCGGATACGAGCAATAATAAAGCTAGTAAAAACATTACAGTGGGAAAGGCAACCGAGGAGGCAGAAGATAAGGCTGAGGTAGGCTGGATGAATACATTGTTAGACCTACCAATTCTATACAAATACGCTATTTCTGGTTTTAGTGTCATAATCATTATTTTAATTATAATATACTTGGTAGCGAAAGCAGCGAAATCAAAAAAAATCAAAGCTGAACCACCGAAGTCTAACCTAGCTAAACTCACCGGTAAACCGGCACCCGGTGAATTAGTATTCAAACCGATAGATGACAAGGATAAAGCCACAAAAGGTAAGCAGGAAAAAGCAATAGTGAAGTTCGAAACCATTGGAGTACGTTAAATTATTTTTTCTATTTTTCGGGGTGGAATAATAACGTTTTGGCGTGTAATCGACACGGATTTGAACCATCCGTATTTTGTGACAGCCGCCGACGAGGCGTTGGCGATTAGCTGTAGTGAATATGGTGCGCAAAATACACTACATTTTTATCGTCGGATTTTGCCTGCAATCTCGGTCGGGTACTTTAGCAAGCTTGCCGAGGATATCGATCTTAAAGCATGTGACGCATTAGGGATTCTGATTGTACGCCGTGCCAGTGGCGGCGGAGCGATTTATACCGATAAAGATCAGCTTATTTTTAGTATAATAACAGGTCATAGTTTGGGTAAAAATATAGAAGATAGCTTCAGGCAAACTTGCTCGTGCGTTATTGATGCATTGGAAGCTTGCGGAATTACGGCCACTTTTAAACCACCCAATGATGTATTGGTCAATAATAAAAAGGTCTCAGGCTCGGCTCAGGTTAAGAAAAAAAAGGCGTATCTAACCCATGGAACGATAATACTCAAGCTAGAGCATAATATTATTCAACGAGTGTTAAAAAACGCTAGGCAAGACTATACTTCATCCATTCAACAAGAGTGCGGAGTAGTGCCAAAGATTGATGTTTTGAAAAATGCTCTCAGGAGCGCACTTCAAAACCGGTTCCAAATCCAGTGCCAAAACGGAGAATTTTCTAAGCCCGAAAAACAATTGATACAAGAATTAATAAAAAATAAATACGGCACCCGTGCATGGAATTTTAAACGTTGACTTTGCTAAATCCTCTGTTTTCCAGGTAACCAGGTGCAAACATCCTAAATTCTTTCATCATCATCTTACGCGCTAATTGTGAGCCATCTTTACCTAAGCATAATACCAGTGCATTAGTCATACGATCGATAAAAATCAAGGCTTTATCCGGTGTGAGGGATTCTTTGGTGACCTTGAGGTCATTTAACTGTTTAATGATGATGAATTTAGTTATAGGTGCAAGAGTCTCGAGGTGCTTCTCGATGGTGGTTATGAACCCTTCTCCATCTATGTTTGGTGATTCCATGCTCTCAATCACTCCGATAATTTTTGTAATTCTTTCACATAATCCGCAAATCCCCAGATTATTCGTAGCAGAAAGATTGGAATTACTAAAATAAAGACATTTGCTACATATTTTAACTCTTCCACTTTACTAGGTAGACCTAAAAAATAAATGGTATTATATACTAAGATTAGAATTGCAATAAAGATCAACCAGGTCATGATCATGCTCATGACTCCACCGCCCAGTATTTTGGCGGATACCAGTCCGCGAGCTAAACCAACTATTACGCAAATGATTGAAAGTGAAATGCTGACACAGAAAATGATGAGTTCCAACTCATAATTACTCATAGACATCGCCTTTTTTTTATCTGGGAAGGTGGATTTTTTTTTTTGAGAGCTAGTGTAATTAACAATCTGCGTATATAAATATTATTATAAAAATATTAGTTTAAAGATAGATACCTTTATTAGAAAAAAAATTGATATCTCGGCTATTGGACCGAAATAGGTTTTT
>CBFDAW010000127.1:0-7336 GCA_965602865.1 uncultured Thermoplasmata archaeon | reverse complement strand
GATATACAGACGAGATACCACTCGTCCGACCGGTGTGAATGTTGGTCAATATAAATTGAACATACTTAAACAAATCCTCGATGAATTGGATAGATTAATGGAATATTATAAATTAAGTGGGCTGGATATTATACGAATACGAAATATATTCGACCATGATCCAGATTCGCTACCTGCTGAACTTGGGAAAGTATTAGAGGCGGCGGGGTACAAAAAAGTACAAAGATTTTTCGCTAAGGGTAAATTGGATCTCAGGGTGTTCAATTATAAACAGATTATGAATTTCATTTTTGAAAATCAACATTTATTACCCAAATCCAGATTTACAAACCCATTAGACGTTATCCGTGAAATGGGTGGGATCCGATCCAATTTCGAGATGCAGCTTCGGTTGGATGGTAAATTTTATGATATTAAGGAGTTTCGAAAGAATTTGAATCTGACCGCCGGGTCGATGATTCCGAAATATTATATGTATTGTACAGAAATTGATCTGCAAATTTATAAAGCGGCAAAAGCTCGTGAATTGGATTTTAATATGGAATATATGCTAGATAACATGCCTGATGATTTCGGGATCTCTGGCAGGAACCTATTTAATAGAATAACCCTCACCAAAGAACAATTCAATAAAGCCCGCAAGCAGTTGTTCGAGGGGTTGTTTATCATCAGGGACACGATGAATAGATTTAGAAAGGTTAAAAGTCATCCACATATGACAACGCAGTATGCCCGAAAATTCATTTTAAAACGCATAATTAGAAATTTTGGTATTTTTAGCCTCGAGAATCTTACAGCGTTTTCGAAGCATGAGTTTAGCATGAAAGAGCTGAGAAGGTTATTATCCGAATTGGAATTCGAAGGCGAGCTTATAAAGGGTTATTTCTTAGAAAATGACGACACATTATACTGGATACATAAAGACACTATTTCTGAAAAAATCCCCGATAAACCGCGGTTCACTAAGCGTTTTATAGTCTCCCCACAGGACCAATTTGCGACATATTTAGCTCCTATCATACGCCAACGATTTGGCGCTGGTACGTGGTTTATTATTTTTCACGGTTTTGAAATTACAGGTGTGTTTCAGATCAAACAACAAAACAAGAGAGTTTGGATAACCGATTTCATAGGCGAACCCGATGAAAAAAATGCCGTGGAGAGATTCTTCAGCGCGAATAAATTAGAATTGGTCGATGAAGAAACCGAGGAGCTTTATTAAAAAAAAGGAAAAATGAGAGAAAGGTTGACTTTCCCTCATTCTACTCTCTCCAACCGGACATTGGGAGCTGTTCTCTCGATTTGCTCATCTACGGTATGGCTTAGTCAGCTCGAATTTGTGAAGAGTGGGATTTAATCTTCTTTTTTCTCTTTTACATCTTCTTCTTCTTCCTCAAGCTCTTCGTCGAGTTCTTCGTCGAGTTCTTCGTCTTCGAGGTCAGCCTCTTCTTCGTCGAGTTCTTCGTCCTCGAGGTCAACCTCTTCTTCCTCAAGCTCTTCCTCTTCTTCAAGTTCCTCTTCTTCTCCTTCTTCGAGCTCTTCCTCGCCTTCCGTGATTTCTTTGTCTTCCTCGACTTCTACTTCTTCCTCTTCCTCTTCACCTTCTTCGAGTTCTTCTTCCTCTTCGAACTCTGCGCCGCACTCCGGGCAGGTGGTGGTACCAGGTTCGACACTAGCGCCGCACTCCGGGCACTCGAATTCTTCCTCTTCGAACTCTGCACCACACTCCGGGCATACACCCTCGCCCTTGGTTACAACTGCGCCGCACTCCGGACATTCGAACTCTTCTTCTTCTTCTTCTTCGACTTTCTCTTCTTCTTTCTCAAGTTCTTCTTCTTCCGGTTTCTTGGGTTTCATTGCTAGTGCCAAGAGGATAATGATGATGATCACAACGATGATGATAGCGGCGATTACGATCATGTCGAAGCCGCCGTCGTCTCCTTCTTCTTTCTTGACATCTGGGATTGTTCCTTGGTCGACATTGCCTTGGTCATCAATTGTAATGTCATATTCCATGTCGTCATAATCACTCTTTGTAACTTTGACCTTATATGTACCAGCAGCCGGTTGTGATGGCAGAGGGATTGTCGCATAACCTGATGCGTTCGTTGTTTCTGTATATACCGTACCATTAATCGTTATTTTAACCGTTGCACCGGCTAGCGGCTTACCATCTTCATCTTTGATTGGTCCAAGAACTAGGTCATAACCAGCTGAAGCAGTGGTGAACGACCATTCATAATCATCTTTTAAGGTTAGCTCGCCGGTCTCCAGTGTAAGTGCATCCTTGTTGATCTTGACCGTATATTTTGTACCTTCTGCTAGGTTTGCTGAGGGTGTGAAAGTCACTGTCTTATTATCAGCCGACCAACTGTATTTACCTGTGACCGTTGGTGAACTTGTAAAGGTAAATGATGTGTTAACCGCCACATCGAAGGTCGCCGTGATTGTCGTAGTGACCGCCACATCTATCGCACCGTCCGCGGGTGTTACACTGGTAACCTGGATATAGATTACCTGTTCTATTGTGGTAAAGGTATATGATACATCTTCGAAGTGCCAGTTCCCGGTTACATTATCCTCCTTGATTTCTTTCTTCAGTGTCCAGGTATATTCTTTACCGTAGGATAAGTTCTCGGCGGGGTCAAAGGTGAATGTCTTACCGTCCTCTGACGCCGTAATGGCGCCGGCAACGGCTGCACGTGTTTCCAGTGATGCCAGGGTAAAGGTGTTATTGTTAATAGTCGATTTGTTCATTGCATTATTAAATTCGACCACAATATTAGTGTCGATTGGCACACCGGTTTTTCCATCATCAGGTGTATACTGCTTAATTGGTGGTTCCATCTTTTCCATGGTGAAGTTGACCATGATCGTCTCACCAGCTATTATCGTGACTTCAACTGGTTTTAACTTATAGTGTGCTAAAGTGGCATTTAATGTAGTTACTCCAGGGATCAGACCCGTTAGATTGTAATAACCATTTGCACCGGTTACCGCATACGGCATCTCCTTGTTTGCTGGTGTAATGTTCACGCCCGCAAGCATTTTTCCCTTGGTGTCGTTCACAAAACCAACCACGGCACCGGTGCCAAGATCTACACTGAACTCCGAAGACCAGAGACGGTGTAGTGCAGGTTTACCGTCCTTCTTCAGGACCGCCAAGGTAATCTCTATTTCATATGTGCCGCCGCGATTTAGTTCGTCTGGTGGTGTAATCGTACAAGTCTTGTTATCTTCTGACCAGGAATAATGCGAAGCATTTAATCCGTCTAATGTCTCCACGCCGTCGATGATTCTAAAGGTCGTGGCGTTCACCGTGGATCTGTTGATCTCGGCGTCGAACACTGCTTTTATAGTAGTATCCTCTTCCGGCATTGCGAGATCTCCCGGCGTCACCGTGACATTCCACAGCTCCATCAGCGTCAGGTTCTTCACCGTGGTGGAGTTATCCTCCTGAGCCGTGACATTATCGTCGTAATCGCCCATGAAGTGTGCTTTTGCGGCTGAGACATTGAGATTCCCCGCCACGACATCCACGTTATACCAGCCGGTTTCGTTCGTGCCAAAGCTCCTGGCGGTTTCTTCTACCGCTACAGTCACTCCCGTCCAATCCTGGATCGCCTCAGGGTAACCTTCCATGTTATCCAGGAAGACCGTACCGTTGATTTTCCCCGTGGGTTTCGCACTCAAGTCAAAGTTGATACCGTCGCTCCAAGTGGGATGGTCCATGTATTCCGTGACGCTTCTGCCGCTTCGTACCAGGATGCCGAGCTCCTCTTCGTAATCATACCAGTAGTTATCCTCCTCCTTAATAGAGACGCGATATTCCAATCCACCTGAGTTGCCATCAACATCAACGGTATAATCACCATCGCTGTCTGTTGTTGTAGATGTAGTAAATTGATAAACATCACTACCTAGGTGCTCCCAGATCGAAACCACGACATCTTCGACGCCGACGCCGCCCAGTTCCACTGTTCCTTCGATGGTACCCTCATCCGAGCCGCCGGCGAGAGCTACTGAAACGGTTTCTGTTTTATCGACGGTACCTAGGGTTTTCGAGACCGTATAAGTTAGCTCAAAATCAGCGTTATAATTGAAAGTGCTGCTGTCCCAGGCGCCTATGTCAACCAATTCATCCGCACCTACTGCAGCTCCTGCTGTTGGTGCGTTAGTCCAGTTTGCCCACATTTCGCCGGTATCTTTGTTCTTAAAAGTAACATTAACATGATAGCCCGCAGGGATGGATAAGGTACCGGTATTGGTAATGGTTGCCATTAAATCAATACCTCTATTTAGGTCACTGACATTATATTGTCCCGCTTTGGGTGAAGTAATTTCAAAAGTATAGGTAGTAGTATTTCCTAGGTCTAGCATAATTTCTGCTTTGTTATCATTGGGATTGGTATTATTATATTCTACTATACTTATTGAAATATTAAAATAATAAGAACCAGAGTCTAATTTATGGTTATATGTATAATCCCAAATATAACTATTAGTGGGATCCGTAAGATTACTCGACTGTACCCAATGATTTTCTGATAATATTGATGTGGCAATAGTATCTTCAATCGTCAGTGTTGCCATAAAACCGGTAATATTTGAAATATTGATATTTCCATCATTCGTAAATTGGATCTTGATGTTATCTACATAATCATCATAGGCTCCACCATCTACAAAATCAGTAAATCCCGTTACATTGATATTCCTGACATCACCTAACGTGAATAAGATCGGACCTGTCAGATTTGTTCCATCAATACTTACATTCAATGATTTGACACCGGGTCCGGAGAGCGCAGGGAAGGCTAGTGGGAATTCTGCATATGCTTCACCGCCTCCTGCAATTTGAGTGGTCACCGTGGTTTGATTGGTCCAGACTAGATTCTGCACAATAGGACTGGGATCATCAAACAATGATGCTTCCATAGGGATTGGGTTCACTCGTGGTTTATTACCCGTATTAATTAATTTTATCTTTAACATATAAATCATAGGATCAGAAATGTTGACAATTCCATGATAATAATGAGCATAAAAAGGGTAATTACCGTTATATGCTGGTTCAACCGGGTTGGAATTATTTAGTAATTGTATTGCATTCTTTGTCAATTGTGGAACAGTTATCACTGTTGTATCCAAAATTGGTACTTTTTTAGTTGACGAATTTTGAATCGGAGTTCCGAAGGAATCCGCGGTTACAGTAATATCTATATCAAAAGTGAGACTTGGCATTACATTAATCCATTTGAAGATGATTTCCACATCTTCTGCTATATTTAATTTACTAAGTGTATCCCAAGTATTAAAATATTCGGTAGTACCATTGGTAATTACACAAGTTACATTTAGGTCTGTTAATGTTCTTTCACCACTATTTGTTACAGTTACTTTTACATCATAACTTTGATTCAGATAGTTGCCATTAATATCCGGTGATCCCTGGGCCTGTGTTTTCCCCTCCAAGATAATATCCGTCACCTCGATATCGGCGTTCCACGCCCTATTTCGATTTCCAGCACCGGTAAAACCGGGTACCATCAAACTTCCGAAAAATATCAACACCAGAAGTGCTGCTAACAATTTCTTCATAACATTTTTCATACTTATCACACCTTAGCCTCTTACTTCTTTTTTATTCTTTCTCACCATTTTTGTTTGAATTTTTTCTTATTTTTCACTACAATCGAGTCAAAGAAGGATTTTCGTTTTTTATACAAATGTTAATCAGGTAATCTTTAATAACCCGGTTAACAGGGATAATAAACTTTTATCCTCCTTAACTCACCTTTCCTATGGGAAAGATATAGTAGTATTTAAGCTTTATTGGGGGGTTGCGAACTGACATCTCACTACCTTCTCTATTGAAGGTTTATGATTATCGAGTTGATGATGCCTTATTCCTTCCCCTTTATTAGCTTTCTTTCTGATTTAGTGTGAGATTGTTTCATTATTTTCAAAATATTTCGAGACATAATTCTCATACGAAATGTGATAATCTTCCGATAACAAAACTTAAATACCTAGTTTTTTATTACTATTTAGTCAAGATAACTTGACCTAGATAAAACTTAGTTGATTAATTAACTTTATAATCGAAATTTATTAAAATAACTAGTGCGGTAATTATGGAAAATCTTAGTAATAAAAATTTTGTTGATAATAAACTCTTCTGGTCCGCCCAGGCGCTTAGAAATCAGATCAGACAAGAAATCTTTGAGCAGCTTGCCAATCACAATAGCTGCTCTTTTAATGAGTTGATGAATAATTTAAACTTATCGCGACCAAAACTTGCATATCATCTCCAAGTACTGGCTAAATATAACATCATAACGAATTTCTATGATAAACGTGATGGTGTTAAGGACCACTCATTCTATGATTTGACCGCATTCGGTCGTGAACTGTTAACAGGTAGCTCGCCAGTGCAACCCACCCCCACGGCGTCAATGAACACCGCTTCTGATACGCTGAATAAAGATTTAACTAATTTCCGGACCATTCAACGTGTCGAGTATAAATCTTATAAAAATATAGCTCTAAAACATACCAATCAAACCCTTCAGCTAATTCAAGATAAAGATAGAGAATATGACGATCCGTTGCTTGATTGTACAATTATTAAAAAATCTTCGTCCTCGAAAGAGTTGGAAAAAGTAAATCTACCATCTTTCAAACAATATTATATCTCATATAAACGACCATTTAAATTAGAAAAAAAGATTGTACCACAATATTAAAACAATCTGGAAGTGATATAAATGCCGAAGAAAAAAACCACATTATTACGCTCACCTGATTTCAAGACCATCTATGCGGTGGGTGCAATAGGTAACTGGACGCCGTATGATTTTAGGATCAATTTTTATAGCGAAAAAGTAATGGAAGATGAAGAGGAAGCGTATGTAAATAATACTCAAGTTATATTATCACCCCAGGCAACCAAGGAGTTTGCTCTCTGGCTTATGCAGAATGTAAAGGACTACGAAGCCACCTATGGCAAATCAAAAATGCCAAATAATAGTGTATCAGAAGTTGAGGATGATAGTAAATTTAAGTCCGAACTCAGAAGCGAGATGAAAAACGATATAAAAAGTGAACTCAAAGATGATATTCAAAGATTTATCTCCTTGAATATTAAAAGTAAATTAAAAAAGGATCTGGGTGACGAGATTAAGACAGACCTCCGAAAATATTTTAAACAAAACCTTCACAATGATCTGAAAAAGGATTTAAAAGTAATTCCTACACCGGAATTAAAGAAGGACATAAAGAAAGATCTAAAGGCGGTCCTGAAGCAAGACCTACGCAGAGATATTAAAAGAGA
>CBFDAW010000126.1:0-7376 GCA_965602865.1 uncultured Thermoplasmata archaeon | reverse complement strand
AAATAACATGATACGTCAGCTCATGGCCTCTCGACTGTTGGCCGAGTTGTGTCAAACAAATTCTTCTTTGGAAACTTTACATCAGAAAAATTTGGATTTCGTCTTTGAACATTGGTATGAAAAGGATAACGAAACGGACTATATTTTTTATAACCATATTCCCAAAAGATTAATATTATAGAACAAGTATTTGAGTTGAGAGGAAATTATTCCATTCAGGAGGAATATTATTGAGTTTTTATGAGCCTGCTTCTCCATTGAATATTAATAAACATTTCTCACATATGCATAAATCGATCCAACAAAAGAGACATAAGGTGACATCATCATTGATAATTATTCTTCTCCTGGCTTCATTAATTTTAGTCACTATTCCGGTATCTAATGTTGTTGCGCAGCTTGATCGTGCCGAATATTTTGTTCCGGTTCCATATGTCCAGCGTATAGATGATGACATGGACGGATATTTTGAAACCGCCAGGATACATTATGATGTGGATACATATGCACCATATGCAGAGATTAGAGTTGTATGCTCGGTATTTGATAATGATACAGAAAAATTAGTTAAGCAGATGTCTGATACTTATATGATTTTCCGGAGTGTAGACTTTAAGGACACTTATTTTGACTTCAGAACGAGTTACACTGGTAAATTTAATTTTTCATTAGCAGTCTACGATGAGATCCACCATAAAAAAGAGCATGGTGGTAATGATTATCCGGTAGATAATGTCTCGCTGGAAGTGAACCCTTACAAATATAGGATCATTGCAGATGCTACGGCACTTGACGCAGATGGGGATGGATATAATGATGATGTCCGGATCAAAGTAACTGATACTCTGAATTACACGATAAGTAATGCTTCTGTGTATCTCGATGGTGAATTCGAGGGGAAAACCGATTTAAGCGGGATGTTCCTTAAATTTAATCTCCCGCGCGGAATACATGAGGTTGATGCATTTTACAGGAGTTTACACGCGAATACCGATTTCAAATCAGAAGGCACCGGCCAACAGCTGACGACTATATATGCGGATGCAGACCCATTCGATGAGGATTTTGATGGATATATCGATGATGTGGTCATCCGAGCATATGGGTATAATTATTATCCATTACCAAATACAGAAGTATATATTGACTGGTATTACTATGGTAACACTGACCAGCAGGGGCTGCTTTACGCTTATGATTTTGAGAATGGTTTCCATAATGTGGATATCACCACCCGCAATTATTGGACCGAAACAACATTCTACGCTGAAGCTTTGAATGTAACAGATATTAATGAATATTTCTATTGGGTAGAAGGTAGTATTGTTGCGTTAGATAACGACGGGCTAGCTAACGATTTGGATATATATTTAGATGTGGATATAGATGATGGCTACACGTCTAATGTAACTGTAAATGCTACAGTATATTACGAAAATCGCACGGTAGCCGCCACGGGTTCAACTAATTATACGACCATTGGCTACGAAGTAGAAGATGAACATATTTATATTTATAACTTAACGAGCAACATGACCTATAATTTAATGTGCGAGCTGTTCGATGACCACGGTAACCTTGAGGATGTTTGGTACCAGGAAGGATTAGTTGTTCAAGTTTCGTACGGGGTGATCAATGTTGATAAATTCGTACAGGATTTGCATAATGATAATCATCTGAATGATGTTATATTCACGGCGCATATAAAAGATGAAGGATATACTTTTGCAAACATCAAGGTTTACTGGGAAAATAATGATACCTTAGCTTACAATATTACCACTTCGAATGAGGGCGGTTATGCCGTAATCGAAAATTTGTTATATAAAAACTACACCTGGACTGCTTATGATAAATCTAATAATTTAATATATAATTGCACCTTTGAGCTTTATGACCGGAACACGCTCAGAAACGTACAGATTCTGGTGCGGTTATTCGATAGAGATCGTGATAATTACTTTGACGACTTTGAAGTGAGTGCTTATGATGAGCGAAGGGCACTGGATAATAATGTCTCTGTAAAGATCGTTGATTTTCGTACTAACCAGACCGTCGCTCAAGGGTTCACCTCCGCGGTTTCGCAAGGTGGCACCGGTACGTTTTTAGTAGAAGATCTACCAGAAGGTTTCTATAAATATAAGGCTAGTATCGATTTTGGTTTTATTACACCTGAAGTTTACCAGTTGAGCACTGGTTGGTTCTATTCTTATGGTAATAGCACTGAATCAACCCATAATCTGAATGCCTTTGCAATAGCTATTGATATGGACAATGATGGGTACCAAAACGATGTCCGCGTATTAGTAACTGACCGTAACAATCAGCCGGTTATGAATGCCATTGTGTTCTTTGACAATGATTATCAAAACCGTAACACCACAGACCAAAATGGTATAGTCTACGCAAAGGATTTTGAGCGTGGGTGGCACGATGTCGATGTTTTATATCTCGGTGACTCACCCATGGTACCGCGGAACGCACATGCATACACCAGGTTCTACTCTGAAGGTATGAACTATGACGAGTACTTCTGGTTCATTTTTGCAAATGTATATGATGCCGATAACGATGATGAATGGAACGATCTAAATGTCTCCATGGATGTTGATGTGGATGAAGAGGTAGAAGTGGAAGTGACTGTGGAAATTGAAATCCATTACGAGTCAAATGGGACTCTAGCTGCTTATGAGGAAATCAAATTTATGATTTTTAGTTATTATTGGGTAATTCATTATATTGATATTCATGATTTACCATATAATGAAAAATATTATGCTAATTATACCCTAAAAGATGATATTGGAAATATCGAAGATCAATGGAATCAGACCAATATTTTTATCATTCCAATAACACCCATGGTTAATATAGATTTAGAACTATACAATTATTCCTATTATGATGAAGCAAATGAAGAGGGGAATATTGCGCCATGCTGCGTGCTGTTTTGGGCGCATATACTTAACAAAGGTATTGAAAATATTTCCATTGAGATTTATTACAAATCCAACGATACAATGGTAGATAAACTCATAACTGATGAATATGGCTATGCAAATATTATCGACCTTGGAGATGCAGATTATTACTTTATTGCGAAAAATAATACAAATCATTTCGTAGAATATGGGGAATTCAATATTGGAAATCATATCGCCTGGATTTGGGAATTTCAATATGATACAGATGACGATGGCTATTACGATGATTTTGGATATTATGCATATAAGGTTAATTATACGTATGAGCAGGACCCCCTGGGTGGGTATATAGTATCTGTTTGGACAATGACAATCAATCTTAGTGTGATTATTTATGATTTACAAGATAATATAATCGCCCAAGGTGATACTAGCGATAGGGCATATTTTATTTACAATTTTACCGAAGGGTACTATAAATTCAAAGCAAGTTACGAAACTCAGCGCGTCACCAACGGTTCCTTTTTCTCATACGGCAACGGCTTTAAGAACCAGCCGCCAGAGGCGATAATCTCTGCACCTGAGGATAGCTCGGTTTGGAATACTACGGATAATATATTGTTCGACGGCGGAAATAGTAACGACCCAGATACTTCAGACATCATCACATTTTACTGGGAATCCAATATAACGGGTCCACTTGGATTTTCGGATTCTTTTATACGTAAATTGCCAAAAGGCATACACCAAATTACGCTGTATGTTGACGATGGTCATGGGCACAATGTCACCGATTCGGTAACCATTTCGGTTTTCGCACCCACCTCTGCTAACCAACCACCTATTGCCGATGCCGGAGAACCCCAGAATAATGTACCGGTAAACACCGAAGTAACTTTGGATGGTTCGGGCTCGTACGACCCGGATGGGAGTATTGATGAATTCGATTGGAATCTAGACTCAACCGATCCACCTGGTCTTACAGCTTCTCTCGACGATAGTAGTGCTGAAAAACCAAAATTTACGCCAACGAAAATTGGGAAATATACTTGGAGTTTGCAAGTAAAAGACAATAATGATACATGGAGCGGACATGATTTTGTCAATATTACGGTGATCGAAAACCAAGTACCTATCGTAAATATCTCATTACCCAAGGACATGGCTAAATTCAACAGCACGGACACCATCTTCTTCGAGAGCAATGGCACGTACGATCCTGACGATGATACAAATGACAATGGTACAATCGATAGTTCGGAAACAGATAATCTAATTTATCGCTGGACCGCCCAGCATGGTAATGAGTCACCGGTGGAGATTGGTAAAAAAGCAAATTTCAACATTTCCGATGTAAACACAGTACTCGGGACAGGTGCTTTTATTATAAATTTAACTGTAAAGGACAACTACGAGGCAAATGCAAGTGTCGAAATCGAAATCAATATTTCAAATGTCCCGTCGGTAGCGAATATCACCAGTCCTAAGGAGGGAGAAATATTCCATAAGTTCAGTGATATTTCATTAGACGGTGGTGCGTCATTGGATGCGGATAATGTCACCACGGACCTCTACTTTTACTGGGAATTTACAGAGACCGGGAAAACTGAGCCAATTATTGCTCTTGAGAACAATTCCAACCCAACTATTCCAGGCGATCTCGTGGAAGAAGGCGAATATACCATCACGCTTTGGGTTGATGATAATGTTGGAACTGATCTGTTTAACCGTAAACATAATGTCTCGGCCGTGGTAAACATTACCGTGGAGAACCGGGCACCAATAGCTAAATTTAATATGCTCTACCCAAATGATAATTACCCGAATACGATCAATCTTGGAGATATTGCATATTTCAATGCTTCAAAGTCCAGTGACCCGGACGGCGAGCGTGATGTGGCGAACTTCACCTATGAATGGGACTTTGCTGACAGCAGCGAGGTTGTAGAAAGTATGGTGGTGAATTATACCTATAAAACCGGTGGTAAATATAATGTTACTTTGACAATCACCGACGACGGCAGCGAGGACAATAATACCGCTATTACAAATTTGACAGTCATTATCAACAATATCCCCGTCGCCGATGCCGGTGAGGATATTGATGAGTTAGAAGTCGATGAAGAGGTTCTTTTAGATGGCTCCGGTTCCAGAGATGATGATATAGATGATAATTTAATATATTATTGGATATTTGATGAGGACGCCCCAGATTTTAATTCCGGTGACCCGGGCACTAGCCCTTACACAAACGTGAGTTATAATCTACAAGGAACATTTGTCGTAATTCTAAATGTCTCCGACGGGTTTGCCTATGCTACGGATACGCTCGAGATTACGGTAATAAAAGGTAACTCACCTCCGTATTGCTATGCTGGGGCTGAGATTAAGAATGTGGATGTGGATCATAAGGTTTCATTTAGCGGTAGAAATTGTTCAGACCCTGATGAGGATACATTGACTTATAAATGGGATTTCGGTGATGGCTCTGCAGAAGTAGAAGGAGAAAATGTAACACATTCTTATTCCTACAACGGTGAATTCATAGTAACCTTGAATATAACCGATAGCGAGTTCTATGCAGATGCTACATTAAAAGTAATCGTCCGCCCGGAGCCCCCGGAATTTGTGTCATTAGATGATGGCGATGATGTAGAAAAAATCGTAGTTATCACCGGTAATCTTAAGGCTAGTGCAAGAAATATTACAAAAGTTGAGATCAAGATCGGTAGTAAATGGTATGATACCACTCCCGTAAGTAACGGCGACTGGTCAGAGTGGAGCTATGAATGGGATACTACAGAAGTAGATAACAATGAATACAATATCCAAGCTCGTGCGGTCACTTCTTATGCTACATCTAATGTTCGAAGTATTAATGTGAATGTAACTAATGCAAAAGAGCTATCAATAACTATTTCAACTCCTGCTAGTAATACAAATGTAAAAGGTAAAGTTGTAATTCGTGGTACGACAACCGGTGAGAGCGTAGATAAAGTGGAGGTACAAATCGGCACTGGTGGTTCTTGGGTACTGGCAATTGATGCATCGGCAACAGGTGATTGGTCAGAATGGAGCTATGATTGGGATACTACGGGGCTAGAGAATAAAGTATTTAAGATCACGGTTCGTGTTACAGCTGGTGTGGAAACAAAAACGAGTTCTATCTCGGTTAGAGTTAATAATCCTACCGGGGCGGAGGACGAAGGAGCCGAGAGCTCGGGGGTAATGGAATTAATTCAAGATAATTTAACCATGATCGGTGCACTTGTGGGAATTATAATAATTTTACTTCTTTTAGCAATTGCAATGGTGATGCGTAAGAATAAACAGCGCAGAATTCAAGAGAAGGAAGAAGAGCTTGAACGTGAGGATCGCGAGCGTGAGGAAAAGGAACGATTGGCGGTAGAGAAGGAGGAAGAGGAACGAGCGAAATTGATCAAGAAACAGCCGGTACGGTGTCCAAAGTGCAAAGAATATTCCGTGATCGAGGATGATGGTCAGCGGCCGTTGATGATCGAGTGCGTGCATTGCGGCTCGAAAGGATATATAACCGCAGCTTCTAAGCATCTTGGCGAACCTAAGCTGCCGGCGGAGGAAGAGGAGAAACTAATCATCCAGTGCCCGAAATGCGATGAAATGTTCACCGTGGAGGATGAGGTGGGTGAGGTCGTCTGCCCGAGCTGCGGTGTCAGGGGGCACCTGGATGAAGAGACACTTGAGGAGCTACGGGCACAGCGTGAATTGGCCGAGACCGAACCAGATGTGGGACCGCCGGAGAAAACAAAAGAGCCCGAAACTAAAGAATTAGAAGAAAAACCGGAGAAGAAGCTCAGGTGCCCGAACTGTGATGCTAAGTTCAATATTCCCGCCGATGCGACTGAGATCGAGTGCCCGAGCTGTGGTGCTACGGGGACATTATAGGATTTAATTGTAATCCTGGAAAAGTAGATAAGAAGCATTTTTCTTAATATCATAAATTAAGTTAGCGCTTATGTCCCTTACTCCCCTCCCCCACCCATTTCACTGCCCAGTGCGCATACTTCCCGGTACTCTATTACAATTCTTTACTCAACCAAATTTTAAAGACTTTGTCAAATAAGTCATAGTAACCGCGTTTCTCTTTTTTTAATACCATACTCTCTATCAGAAAATGCATAGATTCGCCGAGAAAATTTACATCCAGACCCATTGCTTTTGCAATTTCACTAATACGTGCACCATCCCTTTTCGCAACTTCTTTTAAGATTGCCTGCCTTTTCGGTGAAAATTTCTCTAAAAACCTAGACTCAAATTCTTCGTCAAATTCCCTTAACATTCTATTAAAACTTTCATTTACCATAATCTTGTCCACTGATTTATCTGTTAACTGTGAGAGCTCAAAGTTGAATTGTCCTAGTTTTTGAACGTAATAAGGTATTCCACCGGTATACTTATAGATACTTTTTAAAC
>CBFDAW010000125.1:0-7405 GCA_965602865.1 uncultured Thermoplasmata archaeon | reverse complement strand
AATTAACGCATTTTTTTATTAACCGATAACCAAGCAAGATACCCCATACTTCAGTATGGGGAGTTTTAAACATTTATGCTACAAGTCAATAGTCAAATATAATAGACGTTAATAAAATACTCGAAAATTACCGATAATACTATAATTATAAAAAATCTTTTTATATCTGAACATAGATAATATATATAGAATGACCATTCCTACTTATAAAGAATTAATTCTACCCATGTTAAACTTTTTATCAGATGAAAAGATGCATTCATTGGGGGAAGTCATAGAATACATTATTGAGCACTATAGTTTGATCGAGGAAGAAATAACCAGATTATTGCCTAATGGCTCGAAAACTATAATTTACAATAGGGTACGACGGGGGAAAATTTATTTGAAACAGGCAGAGCTTATCATAGTTCCGCAAAAAGGTTATTTGAAAATAACTCGAGACGGTTTAGATATGCTTAACCGGAGCCCAAAGGAGTTAGATATTAAATTTTCCGAGCAATTGCCCGATTCTCCAAAATTGAAATCGATTAGAAAAGAACCTAGAACCGAAATGAATGAAGATATAACCAATGAAAATCAAACGATTAATAACGATTCATTAGACCATACGATAGATATGGATATCGAATCGCTAGATACCGATCTCGATCAAAAATTACTCGAAAAATTAAGGAATAAATCTATTATGTTTTTTGAAAAACTTATTTTAAGATTATTGTCTGATATGGGTTACGGTGAAGTTGAAGTAACTGGTAGATCAATAAATGGCGGAATTGACGGGTTAATCACCCAGGATAAATTAGGATTGGATAAAATTTATTTAAAAGCAGAAAACCCGGATGAAAACCAACCGGTCACGCCTTCCAGAGTACAGAATTTTATTGGGGCATTAGAGTTAAGTGGTATTGATAAGGGAGTATTTATAACGACTTCGAGATTTTTGAAAAATACAAATCAAAGCCTTTTAAGAATTAATAAGAATATAATTCTAATAGATGGTGAAAAACTGGTAGAACTTATGAAAGAATACAATCTTGGAGTGAAAATCGAAAAGATCTTTAAAAAATTTGAGATCGATTCGGATTTTTTTGACAAGAAAGAATAGATACGTACTCAAGTAAAATTAGTTCGAGATATTTTAAAACATCTTCAAAACGGTATGCGGGATTACCTTTTCCACGCCGGGTAATCTACGTAATTCTTCGAGCACCACCGTCGCTTCCTCGGTATCTTTACAAACTGCATATGCAGAGAATGTTGCATCACCGGTGGTATAGAAAACCTGTTTCACGGCGAATACATTCCTAAGTGCACTACCTAAATCATCAATATTAGCATCGTGGGTTACTCCAATTTGAAGACAAAGCGTAGAGGTATAGTTAATTTTACGCCAATCGATTAATGTGGTGTATCCTAGAATCACACCCGAATCCTCCAGATCTTTCACGATCCTGCTTACAGTGGTGGTGCTAATGTTAAGCTCTTTAGCGATGGTCCGGAGCGATTTGCGTGAATCTTGCATTAACTTAAAGAGTACTTGTTCTTTTATCTTGTTATTTTTTACCATATTGAACACCGATTATTTCGATTAGATGAATAGAGTCAAATCAGCACCTTTGGATTCTTTAAGGTAGGTTCCTACTCCCACAAGTTCATCAACTTCGTCAATGAATTCCTCTTTTTGCAAGCCCATAATATCCATGGACATATCACAAACCAGGAATTTCACATCAAGCTCCTTTGCATCCTTAATCATCCCTTGGAGGTTCTTTACCTTTTTTACAGCCATTCGTTTCTTCATCATTGATGTCCCCATGCCGCCCATGTTCATTTTTGAGAGCTTGAGTTTATTAACACCCTTTGGCATCATCCAACCAAACATCTTTTCTATCATTGTTTTTGGTTTTGCTGGTTGTTTATTTTCGTCACGAACAATGTTGATCCCCCAGAACGTAAAAAACAATGTGACCTCCCAGCCGGATGCGGCAGCACCACTGGCAATCACCAATCCCGCAAGGGCTTTATCAAGATCACCTGAAAACATTACTATACTTGCCTTTGACAAATTATCACCTCTATTTACTTCGATTTCTTAATAAAAACATGCCAGATACCATTTTCCTCTGTGACCGAGAGTATATGATGACCAATTTCACCAATCATCTCCGGAACTTCCTTTTTCGACGGGCCATGGTCACCAATTACTTCAAGTGTCTTTCCTACTTCCATTCGTTTTAATTTCTTTCTGGTTTCCACTAATGGTGCAGGGCATGTTAGTCCTTTAACATCCAATACTTCATCTGCCATTTATATCACCTTTATTTTGATTTTAGAATCTAGAGAAAAAGTATCTTCTACCTCACCCTAAATCTAAAACGCCACGACATGTTCGCCGTGGTCTAAGATCGCATCATGAATCTGATTTGTATCAAGCACCTCGATGCCGGCGATTAGTTCATCGGTACCGATACCGCGCATAGAAAGTGCATCACGATCGGCAATTATTCTACCATCGAGTTCGAGTATATCTTCCACCTGCCCTTCAGTAGGCGGTAGATGGATATTTTCCATAGTTTCCATTTGACCTTTTCGACCTGTATATATTCCATCTCCTCTGAGTATGACTATTACATCCATACCCTTTGAGAGTGATGCTGATGCAATGTAAAGTCCTGCGTATGTATTCTCATGCCCAAAGGGCGGATGGGAAATTTCGATAACCACGCTTACCATATTCTCACGAGCTCCCGAACGTTAATAATTTATCCGCATTCTTGATCATGTTTATGAAACCATATAGACTATAGATCTTAACGGCATCTGACGATTTGGATGATGGATACCTATCTTGGCTCTCATCAAACTCGTTGTCGACATACCCGCGTGCCATGGAACATCTAACACAACTTTTTATTACTGCACCTTTTTTGGCAAGCCGGTTCAATGCTTCACCTACATTGAAGAACATTTTAGGTGCCTGATCTTTTAATTGAGCATGTACACCGTCGCCGTATAGGAAAATCTCAACATTGTAACCTTTATCCAGCGCTTTTTCGGCAATACGGCACATATGGTCCGCATCCTGGTGACCGTATGGACCTGTAAACAGCATCATGACAAGTGTCTTTTTTTTCGAACCTGTATCTTCTACCACGATATCACCCTATCCGCAGTTTCCATTACCTCTTCTACGAACTCGTCTTCAAGATCATCTATAACAAAAACACCAGGCTCTACTTGATCGGACGATATTGCCCTAGCCTCCAGGTCGCCGGAACTTGCTTTGATTTTTACACCGTTTTGCAATGCGGTTTTCATATTTTTTCCAACATATCCTTTTTGGTCGGATTTAGCGCATAATACTCCGTCTCCTAATAGATAAATAGTCACATCCATATCGCGTTCTTTAGCATGTTTTGATATCCCGCACATGCGTTCCGCCCCTTCGTCCGAGTGCGGCGGTTTTGTGATCAGCAGGGTTATATGTTTCATATGAACACCAACTGTTATGATTATTGGACATTCGTCCAATATGAACATAGATATCTAGACATATAAACCTTTCTACTGCCCGGCTCTTAAAACTGCTATTTTACCATAACATTTAAAAACCTATTAGTAAATTCCCAACCGTAGGGGGATTTCTATGAGTATAATTACTATTCATGAATATAGAAAAAAGGATCTTAATAATGCCATGGTGATTGTAAGCTTCCCCACGGTTGGGTTGATTAGCTCGATCGTGGCTAATTTTCTTGTTACGAACATGAAGTTAGAGCTTATTGCAGGTATTGAGTCAGATGATTTCTATCCCGCGGCAATTATTCAAGATGGAATACCAACACCTCCCGTCAGAATTTTTGCAGGTGATCATTTATGTGGCCCAAATAACCAATGTGACCAGATTGCGATTATTACTTCTGAGTTGCCAATTAGGACCGCCGCCTTCTCGCCGCTTGCGGATAAAATCATAGAATGGTGCAATAAAAAAGAATGTAAGATCGTTACTACTATCGAAGGCATCCAAAGCAAAGATCCACTTGAGGATGATAATGTCATGGTCTTTCATGTTGCTAGTACTAAAGAAGCAGCTGGACATCTAAAAGTGCTCCCATCAACGCCTTTTGATACGGGTATGGTGAGTGGGTTATCCGGAATACTGCTTTATAAGGGAAATATTCAGAAGTTTAATGTTAGCTGTCTTCTGGCAGAAGCTCATGCTGAATATCCGGATAGCCGCTCGGCTGCAGAAGTACTGAAAGTACTCGATAAAATGGTACCGCAAATCAAGATGGACCCAAAACCATTACTCAAAGAAGCTGCGGCAATCGAGGAAAAAGTGAAAAAGGCTATGGCACAAATAAAACCCATGGCACCCGCAGAGCTGCCCGATACACCTCCGGGTATGTACGGGTAAAAAACCAAAATTAACTTATTGGTTCTTTCCATACTAATTTTTTTAAAGAATTTCGTTAATTTATCCGAACTCGTATACATAAAAAAGGTATGGGATATAAACCGAAATAAGGAGGTTTATTAAATGGAAATGGTCTTTCGTCAACTCAACCCTCATGCATGCCGAACTTATTTGATAGGCATTAAGGACTCTAATGAGGTTGCTATTATTGATCCGGTATTAGACCACCTAAATGATTACACCGAGCTCCTTAATAAAGAGAATCTTAAGCTATCGTATGTTATCGATACCCATACCCATGCAGATCACATCTCAGGTGCTTCCGCACTTAGAGGTATTACTGGTTGCGAGTATATTATGCACAAAAACGCACCCGCCGGGTGTGTTTCGATTAGGGTTTCGGATGGAAGTGAACTGGATTTATTTGGAATCAAAATAAATGTAATGCATACTCCGGGTCATACAAAAGATGCGGTTAGTTTAATCTTTCAGGATCGTATCCTAACCGGAGACACTTTATTCTTAGATGATGGTGGTGCCGGCCGTGATGACTTACCCGGTGGAGATCCAGGCGAACATTGGGAGAGTTTAAAAAAAATAATAAAACTTCCGGATCATCTAGTTGTTTACCCCGCCCATGAATATAGAAACCGTCAGCCATCAGCTCTGGGCAAACAAAAAAAAACCAATCCTCATCTCAAACCCCGAACAAAGGACGAGTTCATCAAATTCATAGAGGACCTGCGGCTGGGCCCCGCTGATTGGATGGAAGATATACTTAAGGTCAATTATGCCTGTGCCCGTGACCCAAAAGCAGCGTGGGTACCCATGGATATGCCTGCATGTGAGGTAAAAGGTACTTTGGCTCATGGGGTTAACGATATTGAGGTTCTACCTATTTCCGCCCGAGAACTGAATCTGCAAATAGAATCTGGTAACCCGCCCATACTTTTAGATGTTCGAGAAGAAAAAGAATTGGTAAGCGAGCTCGGACATATATCTAAAATTAAACATATTCCTATTGGTAGCTTAACTAATAGACTGAATGAACTCGGGGTCGATAAAGAAAGAAAAATAGTGACGGTTTGTCGCTCGGGTGCAAGAGCACATACCGCGGCGCAAATCATGAAACAGGTAGGCTTTGAAAATGTATCTGTTCTTGATGGTGGGATGCTGCGCTGGAATGAACTAGATCTTCCAGTTAAACGAAAATGGACGCAACATGAAACGTAAGGTTATAATATGGTTGATATGGTCGAAGAATTGAATGACGAATCGTTCGATAAACTAATTCACGAAACAGATAAATTCGTATCGGTTATGTTTTATACAAACACTTGTCCAAATTGTGCCGCTATTGCACCAGTATATACCGAGCTATCTAAGGAACTCGAAGCAGATGCAATTTTCACAAAAGTTAATGCTCAGAATAACTCAATCCTTGCCTCGCGGTTCGCAATTATGGGCGTGCCTACTTTCAAATTCTTCTGCCGCCAAACTCCTATCGGTGAACTCGTCGGGGCGATTAATACTACTTTGTTGAGAAACACAATAAAAGACCTGATTCGTCATAGGAATGAATGTGTGGCTAAATCTACCAAATTCAGGTGGGAGCTGGATGGATATGGATAATATATCATTTTAATTCACTTCACCATGTTAACACGAAATTTACAGAAGGTCTGGCGTTCAGGTTTACAATCGACTTCTTTTACCGTGCATTTTACTTTTAATTTTTCTTCTAAGATTGTTCCTATCATACTTTTAATAAAATCACAAATTGCATGCGCGATCTCGGGTTGGTCATTACAATCCATATTGTTTTCCATTGCAATTTCCAAGGGCTTTTTCTTAATAATCTTAATCGTGCCTAAATTATGTTTTTCCCAAAATTCACGCATTTGTTTGATCAATGGCTCAATCTTATTTGCTTTACATTTTTTTGCGAGTTCAACACCCAACTCATGACCCAAGTTAATTAAAAACTTTTTATAGTCAATATCTAATGATCGAACCCAATTAGTTATATTGGTAAGTGATGGCCTAATTAAATTAAAAGATTTGTAATTTAATCCTGATTCGAAAATATCTGTGGCAAAATCTCTAATTGTGCTAACAATAGCATTATCATTACTCCAAAATGCAATATCTTCGCCACGGACAGGGTCCTCATCATCGGGTATACGGTGGACCATCATACATTCCTTATTATCAACGACTATAAAATGCATAGAGGGTCTACGCTCAATATGTCTGACTGTGGCATACTTAGATAAGCGATTGATTTTTTCCATATTTTCCTTATTTACCGGAAAACCATATTCAATCTTTACATTTGCCTCGGGTAGATCCTCGATTATAGAAATAGAGGTTCTGATGATTCTACCGGGACTGTGTTGATTACCAATTGAGATTATGTGTTTTTTTGCATTAGAATACATATCTCTTAATTTATCCCGAACATTACGCCTCCCGTAAAACATCTCGAATTTACCCTGTTCATCAGCTTCATGTGGTTCCACTTGAAAAGCTTCAGCAAGTTTATCACTCGAACGCACCAGCTCTTCGGCTTCTTCCTTTAATTGACCAACTCGGCGCTCAATAAAGCGTTTGAAAGGGATTGCTTTATATTTCAAAGGGGTTTCGGGGATGATCTGAACTAGACCTTTATCATGCAATTGACGCATTATACCATAAATTTTTGTCCGCGGTACACGGGAGACCGCCGGGACTTGGTTTGCAGTTGAAATGTTTAATTCCAGCAGTGCAAGATATGCTCGTGCTTGATATTCAGTTAAACCAAACTCTTTTAACTTCGTCAATCTCTCATAAAAAGAAAGCACCATAGAAAACCCCTACCTCGAAGTACCCTTCTATATTTTCAAAGGCTGTAACAAATTATACCTTTTTATAACTTACCCTCTTAATAATATGGGCTTGACAAACTTGTCATAACATGACTTGACAAAAATTTAACCTTTCCCA
>CBFDAW010000124.1:0-7433 GCA_965602865.1 uncultured Thermoplasmata archaeon | reverse complement strand
GAATCGAAATTAATGTCTGTTAGCATCGCGAGAAAACCCATACTTATAACCGCGATCTCGGATACTAATATCAAAGGAGCAGAATCTAAATATTATATCTTGACCCAAGCACCTGATGGCAGCATCGTGGATAACGCTAATATTACAGCAACTGTGGATTCCAACGAAATCCTTTCTGGGATTACAAATACTAAGGGTCTTGCTGAAGTTAAATTTACATATGACGACCAGAAGGAATTGGATATAACCGTTGAAAAAGCTAGTTCTAGAGCTACAGAGAAGTTCGAGCTTAAGGCTGATTCGGGTCTCAAGCTTGTGGCGGATAAAATGTATTATAAAGTGGGAGATCATTGTGAGTTCGACGTTTTCTATCGGGGTGAAAGCTTTACTAAATGGGTGTACTATGATGTGCTCTCTAATGGTTTTACAGTATCCACGGGATGTTTTAGACTCTCCGGTGGCACCGTGGGTTTTGGTGGTTTTGGAATTGATATAACCCCAGAGATGGTGGGGTCTACCTATGTACGAGTCTATAAGATCGAAAAAGACGAGGATGTGGTAAGCGATCGACTCGAGCTGGCAATCGCTCCAATAAGTGAGCTAGAAGTTACCATCGAAAAGGACGATGATATCTATAACCCTCACCAGCCCGTGACATTAAAATTTACCGTGACGGAAGGTGCGGAGGCGGTTCAGGGGGCACTCGGGGTGGCGATCATCGACCAATCACTGTATGCCTTGAGCGAGCGTTTTGGCGGGTTTGAGGACATATATTTCGAGCTTGAGCAGACCGCCTTAGAACCGCGGTACCAGGTCTGGGAGTATCTCTTTAGCGCGGACTCTGCGGCAAACAGCATTCCTCTGCCCGAGACCAATATTCTAGACCCCGGCGAGTACCAGGAGGGGTACAGCTATCCGGATATCGGGCTCCAGAGCAACTGGAAGGATGAGCAAGATAATGCGGAGAATACTAAAGAGGATTATATTACAATATACTGGACAGGAATATTTATTATTACTTTTATTGGAATAACTGCTTTTGCATTTTATGGTATTCGCAGGTCTAAACCGTTCTTTGTTTTAGGATTATTAATTGTACTAATAATTGCCACTGTATTAGGTGGAGTAATATTTAACCTCAAAGACTTTAGAACTGATAAAGAATCAGAAACCTCATTGTCCCAACAACCTTTTAATGAGGACTCAAATGGTGATGATGGGATAATACCTAAGGGCGGTGGAAATGCAACTGGTGCTCCGGAATGGAAAAACGCTAATGATGTCTTAGATGCGGGGGCAATCGATGAAGATTCTGAAGAAGGGATGCCTGCCCCATGGGATGCCAATTTTGCATTAAGAAAAAAAGATGTTGATAATGACGATCTTACAAATCTCGAAGAATATTCTCAAGAAAGCCCCACAATGGAACAACTGGAAGAACTCAAGCGCGAAACGCGTGAGGTGCATGTCCGTGAGTACTTCCCGGAGACTTGGTACTGGAACCCCGTGCTGATCACCGACGAAACCGGCACTGCCGAGCTCGAGCTTATGACGCCGGACAGCATTACCACCTGGGAGATCAAGGCGGTGGCGAACACTAAGAATGCAAAGATCGGTGTCAATAACGAGAATCTAACCGTATTCCAGCAATTCTTCATCGAGCCGGATATTCCGGTTTCAGTTATACGCAACGATACTTTCCCGCTGCGGATCATGGTATATAATTACGATAATGTTTCACATGATATTATAGTCTACCTCGAGGAGGACTTGTGGTTCGAAGCACTTGATAATACCACTAAAATGGTCACGGTACCAGCGGATAATGTCTCAAAGGTAATGTTCACCATACGTGCATTGGAAGTGGGTGAGCATAATGTAACGGTCTCCGGGTACAACGGAAAAGCCTGGGACGATGTTATTAAACCGATGCGCGTTGACCCGGACGGTAAGCGAGTTAGCGAGACAATAAACGGTAAATTATCAGACGATCAAACCGTAACACAGACCATTACACTCTCCCCGGAGCGCGTGCCGAATTCCGAAAACGCGTTTATTAAGCTCCAAGGCGGCATGGAAGCGGTTATGCTGGACGGTGCGGAATCGTTTATTAGGTACGTATCCGGTTGCGGTGAGCAGTCCATGTCAGCATTGAACATAGATATCCTCGCCTTCGACACGGTTCAAAAACTTGGGACCGCTACCGAGGAGAAGATGTTCGAATACGAACACATCACGACTCAGGGCATACAGCATGAGCTTCAATATCTATTACCCGCCCAAAACGGCAAAGGTCGCGGGATCGTATGGTTCCCGGATGATGAGGACGTGCATCAATGGTTGACGTCCTGGGGGTTACTGACATTCCAGGATGCAGTCGATGCCGGTTTCGAGCTTGACCAGACGATCATCCCGGACATGCAATCTTGGTTGCTGTCCCAGCAGGAGGATGATGGCTCGTTCGTGTTTCCCGAGCGCGGGTTGTATGAGTATACCAACCCGATCCTGCGTGCCAAGACGGTCTCATGCTCGGCATATATTACACGGTCATTGATATATAGCGGCTACTCGCCAACTAATACTGCAGTACAAAATGCAGTTGATTATATCGAAGAACATGCCAAGGATAATTGGGATGACCCGTACACCATTGCTTTGGTATTGATCGTGCTGGAGGATGCGGATGGTGATTCTACCTTACGTAACGAACTGGCGGCACGATTGGAAGAACTCAAAATTGAAGACGCTGAGAATGGTACGGTATCTTGGTCGAGCGGAACCAGCATGATCACGGACGCTGATGATTTTGGCTTTGGTTGGGAAGGCGGATATGGTTATGGGAGTAACTATCATTCCATTGAGACCACCGGGTATGCCGTCATGGCACTGGCAAAGAACAAGGACTCGGCAAGCAACACGGTGCAAAAGGGTATTAAATACCTCATCGAAAATCGCCAGGGGCTCGGCGGCTGGTTCTCCACACAGGATACCGTGGTAGCATTCCAGACGTTAAAGCTTGCCGGGATGAATACTATAGAAAAGCTTGACATTGAACTAACTGCAGGGAATACCCAGTCAACAACCATCACTTTTGACGAAAGTAATATTGATATTACATACTTAATCGACTTGAGACCATATTTGGAAGAAACCACTGAGGTCACGATTAAAAGCTCCGGTTCCGGCTCTATCATGTACCAAATATATTATGAAGAGTACATTCCATGGAATATAATTGGTGCGGATAAACCCCAAGAGCTCATATTGAACATATCATATGACACTACGAATATCAAGGTCAATGATAGAATTACGGCAAGCCTGGAACTTAAATATATGGGCACCGCCGACCATATTAAAATGGTACTGGTAGACCTTCGTGCACCTGTTGGCTTTTCGTTTGTAGAAAGTGACTTCCAAGATATGAAAAGCACTGATAAAATCTCACAATACGAGATCAATAACCGCCAGGCGTACCTATACATTGAAGATATATCGTATGCCGAAACGATTACGGTCACATACCATCTGGAAGCAGATGACCCAATCAAGGGCACCATCCAGGGTGTACAAGCGTATGATATGTACAATCCTAATTTGAAATCAGAGCTCGAACCCATCGAGGTGGTGGCGACGGAATAACTTTTGAAAAGGTATTGAATTAAGATTAAACTTAGGTGATAAAAAAGATATGAAATCATTCAGAGGTGAAATAGTGGCGAAATTAAGTAAAAATAAACAAATTTTTGTTAGTGTAATCGTAGTTGTATGTGTTTGTTTATTATTGGCAATACCATTTATACAACCATTACTAAAAGACAAATCCATACAAGAAAGCGAGGTACCCGGTGCGAACGAATCTAATGCTAATTTTCAAGAGCCGTTAATCGACCCATCAACACACACTCTAAACGGCCTAACTAATGAAGAATGGTTTTCCGAGATAATGGAGGATGACGGACTAAATCTCATCACCGAAGACCTGGGCATTAGCGAATTTAATTCAACGGATACTGACCAAAGAAATAATCAATGGTATGGTCCTGAGGAAGATGGAGAGGCGCTGGATTCCAATGCACCCGCATTAAAGGACAAGGAGTCATCAGGGGCTGCACAACCGCGTGAGATCGAAGAAGCTGATATTATTAGGTTGATTGATGACACATTGTATATTTTGAACTCGTACCGTGGTTTAATAATCATAGATGTTTCAGAGCCCGATGAACCGGAAATTCTCGCGCGCGTACCATTATTCGGGAACCCGGTGGAGATGTATATAGTCGAGCCGAAAGCGTATGTGGTGTTGACGCATTATTATAACTCCTTTTTATGGGCGGAGGATGCCAGTGGAATTCCAAAATTACGGCAAGGTAGCGAAATTGTGGTAATCGACCTTACTGATACTTCTGAACCAAAGGTGCAACAGTACTTCGAAATTGATGGTTATATTACAAATACACGCCGGATCGGAGAGGTCATATACGCTGTGGCAAATAATTATGATGGCTATGATAGTATCCGAGCCAGCACGGTAGATTCCGATGATGAGATTACAAATGAACCACCGTATGAAGAAAGTAATGAGGCAGATATTGAAATAGTGGTTGAAGAGAACGAGACATCCGAACCTGCCCCTAAAGAATATGAAAAAGCGGTGGAAAAACCATCTAGTGGGAATGGCGAAGATGAGGGTGAACCAGAAAGTAAGTGGGGTACTGTGGTTCTATCAATTAATTTTGAGAACCTGAACAATATTACCAAGGTGGATCGCGAATGGTTCTCCGGAAGTTCGAATGAGATACATGTTACAGAGAAAGCAATTTTCGTTGCACAACCAGAATATAACTATTATTACGATGAGGAGCGGGGGTACAAAGATGAATATTATACAAAAGTCACCTATGTGGATATCTCTGATTATCATGGTAATATTAAGATACGAGACACGTTCGATGTGGATGGTAATCTAGCGGATAGATATCAAATGGATTTTTATGATAATTACTTCAGGATAGTCACCCATTTTTGGGAAGGTATCGGTGAATCCAAACTTTGGATTTACGATGTTTCAAATCCTGATATAATTGAGAAAACTGGTGAGCTACTAATCGATGACGCAGGATCGCTCATGGCGACACGGTTCGAGGGTGAGCGTGCGTACACCATCCATTTGCCTCGAAGTGTAGATCCACTCGATGTAATTGACCTAAGCGATCCCAGTAACCCGGAACTTAAAGATATTTTGGAAATGCCGGGGTGGGTCACGCACATGGAGGTACGGGGGTTCAAAATACTAGCACTGGGAGTGGATGATTCCGATGGAAAACAAAAGGTTGCAGTTTCTTTATTCGATGTTACTGACCCATCAAATGCGGTTTTGAAAGATCGTGTGACCCTTGGTGAAGGTCATAGCTGGTCCAGTGCTAAAGCGGTTTACAGCTCGTTGAGTACGATTTACAGAAAAATGATTTAATAGCCGGTGGTGTAATTGAACATATGGGTACGGTACAGCGGACGAGAGCGAACTCTGAACGAATCTTTGCCATATCTTATCAATTATTACAAGTAATCGACGCTCAATTTCGCGATACGCCCAAGGTTACTGCGACATTAGAGCTTTGTAATAATATTGTAGACATAATTCCAATTAATAATTATTGTGTTCAAATAATAAGCGATAATGATTATTTCACTGGCAATTCGAAAACCAAACTTAGAACAGTATCTTCCACTGAGCCGGATTCCTCGGAGTATCTAGCTGAACAAATCGTGAGCTATAACATACTTAGAACATACACAAATGGAAACTTCATTTACTTGGTCTGCAGCGAATACTTAGATAAGGATCAAACCATGAAAGGTCGAATCCTGGTCTACGACTATTCCAACCCGTTTTCACCAAAGCTGCGAAGTGATTTTATTATGAACTACTTTACCGAATATTACTACTATGGCTATTATTACCCACCTGGCGAATTGGCCGATCAAACCTTCTGTCAGGTGGATGGCGATCTAATTATCTACCACCCAGACTCACAAAGTAATTATGAAGAAATATATGCTGATGACGATGAGGTTGAGATTTACGAGGATGATTACTACAATGAAACCACAGAACCAAAACCAGAAGAGAAGACAAGCTCCAGGCGTTATTATTCTAAAGAAATGAATACCACCGAGAAACTGTACATAATCTCATTATCCGACGCCGATGAAGCAGATACTATTGCTACCATTACATTAGAAAACACTTCGCGTATTACAGGCATGCAGTACAACGGAAAATCATTATATCTCCTTCAGTATGAAGATACCTCATATTATGATAAGGATTACAACTGGCATTATGAGTCAAAGAACTATCTAACCAAAGTTGACCTCACTGAGCCCGCCGAACCAGCCTTGGATAACCCAATTAATATCCCGGGCGAGTTTTTAGGAATAAGTGATGATGGAACAATCATATTCACAAGATCATCCACATACGATAAGGATTATAACTGGGAACAATCTTTAAACGTTTTAAAGGTAAACAAAGGTAAAGCTATCCTAGCCAGTGCCCTCGATCTCGGCAATAGTAATACTAATATATTTCTCGAAGATACGACGATCATTCTTTGTTATGGTGATTATGGTTATTGGGGTTATGGATATTATGAAAAAAATACGGTCTACGCTCTGGATGGTGGTGTACCTAGATCAGAGGAATTCGAAGAACCAGAGATCAAAACCAAGATCCAGATAATAGATGCACAAAACCCTGAAAACCTCTTGTTGAAAACTACTATAGGTTTACAAACATTTTGTTATGTTTACAAGGTAGATAATGAAAAACTGATCCTACAATTAAGCGAATCCAATGGGATATTAATCTATGATATTTCAGAAATAAGTTCACCGGAATTTCGTGGCTATTATCCCATTTACGGTTATATAAACAATTTACGAGCGGAACTCACCACGGGCAGGATATACATTGCCTGCGGGTGGTATGGTGTGCTGACGGTTGAAGTTCTGGAGTAGGGGCACTTAAAATATAAACTCCCACGAGTACCAAATTAAAAACAACCCCAGAACGAAGAACACAATCGCGGTTAGTAACTTGAACAACGGTCGGTTCCGGTCTAAGACCACCTGGAGCTGCTCGGAACTCATACCAAAATACACGACCGTGAAGATAATCACCAGTGGAAGGATGAACATTAAATTATAAAGGAGTAACAATAAGATAGCCTGGAATTGGTACTCAGGCACTGTGGCGACCACTACCATTATAGTAGGTAAATATACTTGACCGGTGCACATGAATTCCAAAATAGAGATCACGATACCAGTTAAAATCGCAATTAGTGCAAAGTATTTCAGTTGAACTTGGTGTTTGATAACTCGCCCAATCAAACGCTTAACAGGTTTCTGCAGCTGCAGATTCATTT
>CBFDAW010000123.1:0-7489 GCA_965602865.1 uncultured Thermoplasmata archaeon | reverse complement strand
GAATTATCAAAAGCTCAGCAGAACCCATAAGATTTTATTTTAACCAAATCGTTATCAAAGTCTGATGGCATGCCCGACCAAGTGGTGCGAAGCATCTGAGGAAGATATGCAAACCGTAAGGTTTGCTTGCGGGTTTATCCCGCATCTTTTCCGTAGACGGTGTTTCAGAATTCTTGAAATCATTATTTATGCTGAATTCTGAGACCTCGATTGTACTTGAAGAGTACTATCGTGTTTGCACGAATAAAATTAATAATTTAATATGAGTGGAGAAGGGTCTTAACGGAGGTTAGCAGAGCATGCCACCAGTCTATAGTGAGTGTAGCGAACGGTGACTGGTGGTGCGGGCATGCGGGTTGACATAAAAGTCGTAGTGTACTTTTATATCATATTCATATTTGCTTTTCAGCATAATTCTATTCAAATTAACTTACCCGCCCCATAAACCAGACACAAATCTGCGGGAGTAGACATAATATTATAATACTACATGTAAATTATATTTCCCAATATTTTCACAAATAAATCTTTATAGTCTATAAATAATTTAAGGGTAATAGAATTCAACCGAGGTTCTTACCGTGAAAGCATTGATTTTAGCTGCTGGGGAAAGCACCCGGATGCGGCCACTAACCGCAAATAAACCAAAACCGCTGCTACCTGTCGCCGGTAGACCATTTCTCGAACATACCATAACCAACCTAAAAAAATTTGGAATAAAGGAAATAGTTTTGTTAATCGGCTGGCGCAGTGAACGCTTACAGGAATCTTTCGGAAATGGAAAAAACTTAGGAGTATCTATAAATTATGTCCATCAAAGTGCACGTTATGGTACAGCGCATGCAATCGGTACTGCCCGTAAACATTTTACAACGCCTTTTTTGTGCCTGAACGGGGATATACTCATTACAAATGAATTAATAAAAGGACTCCTGGCTTTTCATAAGAGATATAAATCAACTGTGATGGCTTTGGCAAAGGTTCCAAATCCCACGGGGTTAGGTGTAGTTCAGGTTGAGCAGAATAAAGTACAGCGTATTATTGAAAAACCAACAAAACATATAGGCAATTTGATTAACGCGGGTGTGTATTTATTCACGCCCAAGATATTCGATGCCGTTGATAAAACACCACTCTCCCCTCGAGGAGAGTACGAGATAACCGATGCACTGGAGATTCTGATTAAGGACATGGCGCATACTGTCTACGGTTACCAACTTAAAACACCATGGCTAGATATCAGCATGCCCTGGCATCTATTGAATGCAAACGAGTTATTGATGAACAATGTAAAGAGTACGAACCTGGGCACCATCCAACAATTCGCCACCATAGAAGGCCATGTACATATTGGTAAAAGGACGATTATACGGAACGGTTCGTATATAATTGGTCCGGTTTTTATTGGTGAAAATTGTGATATTGGACCTAATTGTTATATCCGAGGTAACACGAGTATCGGGGATAATTGTAAGATCGGTTCTGCTGTTGAGGTTAAAAACACTATTGTAATGAACAATTCAAATATACCGCACCATAATTATGTAGGAGATAGCATAATAGGCGAGAATTGCAATCTGGGCTCTGGCACTAAAGTTGCAAATCTACGACTTGATAACAAGAATATTTATACCATTGTGAAAGGCGAACGCATTGAGACCGGGAGACGGAAATTAGGTGTGATCATGGGCGATAATGTAAAAACCGGTGTAAACAGTGTGATAAATATCGGAACCGTGATCGGCGAGAACTCTTCCATTGGTCCAGGTGCTATTGCAAGTGGCGCCATTGCACCGAATTCTATTATCTATTAAATGATTAACAACAATAATTGATTATAAAACATGTTTTCAACGCTTAGGGGATAAAGTATCCACATTAACTAAATTAATAATACATTATATGATTATATTTATATGTATATATATAACAAAAGTGATGTTATGAAAATCATCCAGGTTGCGCCGTATTTCCAACCACATATTGGTGGCGTAGAATCACATGTCCTGGAGATCTCGCTGGAGCTTCATCGGCGTGGCCATAAAGTCGAGGTTTATACATCTCAATATAAGCCTGAGTTACCTGTCCTTGAATCGATTGACGGCGTAATGGTACATAGGATCAAACCAATGATTAATATTTTCACCACACCTATATTTCCTAAGCTTCGGCAGGAGTTGATGAATAATTCATGCGATGTAGTTCATGTGCATATCCCCCCACCATTTGTGGAATTTTTTTCTGCCCGGGCTTGTAATAAAACCAAATCCCCATTAGTCTTAACTTATCACTGTGATATTGAGCTGCCAAATTTCTTGAATAAACTCATCTCCGGTTTTTACAGGCGTACCTTTGGACATTATTCACTTATTAATACCGATAAAATCGTGGTCACCAGCAACACTTATGCCGCAACTTCAAGATCTGTTTGGCATTTTGCACCGGTAATAATACCAAATGCAATAGACACAAAGAAATTCAATCCAAAGATAGATGGTACTAAAATTACTAAACGCCATAAACTAGAGGGGAAAAAAATGGTATTATACGTGGGAAGACTGAAATTTCATAAAGGCATAGAATATTTTGTCAGTGCTGCGAAGTTCATGGATAAGAATACGAAATTTCTAATAGTGGGGACGGGTGAATACGAGCCGGTGATTGCTGATTATATACATGATCTTAATCTAAAGGACCGTGTAACAATTGTTGGTAAAGTACCTGATGAGGAGCTGCCATTGTATTACTCAGCCTGTGATGTGTTCGTTTTACCTTCTCTTACGCGTCTTGAGGCATTTGGTATCGTTGGATTGGAAGCTATGGCTTCGGGTAAACCAGTAATAGTATCAGACATACCCGGTGTCCGAGAAGTGATAACTGACGGTCGCGAGGGGTATTTAGCACCGCCCATGGAGATCGAGAACTTGGCGAAAAAGATTAAGAAGTTATTATTCGACCCAAAACTACGTAACCGTATGGGTCGTTTTGGGCGGAAAAAAGTTGTAGAAAATTTCGAGATCTCAAAAGTGGTCGACCAACTGGAATCGGTTTATCGTGGTGTTGCACGATAGCCTTGAAAACCCTCTATTTGTCTTCTTTTAAATATTTTGAAAAATAGACCATAAAAACAGCAATTGCTCCAATTAGAATTATCATTTCAAACCCTGGAATAATGCTACTGCCTTTCGAATCGTTGGAGGGGTTATTCTTAATTTGAAATGTAATTGATTTGGTTTCAATGTTGCCGGCTTTATCTTCAGCTTTAATGTTCAAAGAATGTTCGCCATCGCTGAAATCAGTAGTATTAATTACGCCTGTGTATTTATTATATTCCTTAGTTTCCATATCCCTCCATTTGCCATCATCGATGTTAAATTTAACACTATTAATCCCGGAATCATCAAAAACCTCAATCGTGAATGAAACACTTGCTCTAATCTCCTGACCTTCATCAAAATCTTTAAATGTAATCTCTGGTTTGGAATTATCACTGGCAAAATTCAGCACCGATACAAAAACCGAATCCTCAGCTTTGTTATTACCAAGATCGATTGCACGGACTGTAATTTCGTGTTGTTCGTTCTCTACGATATCAGTATCCCAAAATGCAAAATATTGGTTTTCAATAGATCCTTCTGGAAACATGCGAGTCCAAATATTGTTCTTATCAATTTGGTATTCCACATTTAATATGGTTCCATCGTCCTCCACGTTAGCCTCAATCCTGACCAAACCGTTCAGCTCCTCGTTTGAACTCGGTGCAGTAATCTCCACGGTCGGCTCCTTCGTGTCTTTTGGAGACCCTCCGGTTGGATATGCCGCGGCGGTTTCATCTATAAAATAAAGGTTTATCGCCTTTGATGACTGCGGTTTACGTTCCAATGCCGTTGCTCTATCTCCATTTGACATGGTGGCAAACACTATTATATTATCTGGTTCAATGTCACTGAAATCATTCCCCAAACCATCAGTGACCTGCGCACCATCCCAGGTTGTGGATTCCGTCGAAGATTGACCTGCTGAGATATCGATATCTTTTTCAATTGCAAAGTCTAAAAACCCGTAAGTACTGTGCTCACCATCATAGTTCAAATACCTGGAAATAATCTCTACAATATAAACCCTGAGCGTGCCTGAATAAGATGAATCTTCGTTGTTTATAACCTCAACCGAGATCTCCAATTTAGCTTCACCTTTATGATTCGTACTTAGATATATATCGATATCGGGTATCTCTCGATCGATGGAGGTTTCTATTGCATTAATATAATTACTCTCATCGGTTTGATTACCAGTAACCTCCATATATCCACCATCAAACTCTACAGTGGGATAACCCATTAATGCAAAATCATCTGCTCTATCTTTACCATCTTCCGAAGTCGTATTCTGACCTTTATCTTCAAGAATCATGGACACAAAATAGAAATCGTAATCCTGTGAATCATAAATATTCTTCAATGCCTTAGACGCCGACGGGCAATATACGCACCATTCCGTTGTGAAATATTCAGCAAACACCGTGTGCGAACCCGTTTTCGATCTCACAACAGCCGGGTCCGAGGCAGCCCCTTCACCTGAAGTGCTCTGTGAAAACCCCGCGGCGGCTAAAAATAAACATGTATTGCTTAATAGAATTAATATTAATAATAATATCTTACCATGCATAATTATCTTATGCGATCTTTTTCTGCTTTGAGGTATCATTAGTATCCCCTATTGCCATATTTAATAAAGTGGTCATATAAAAGTATTTCTTATTATTGTTTTATATTTATTCAAGAGCCTGCCCGAGAAATAAATCCCGATTGCATAGATGACCATTTCGCTCCTAAAAAGTAGGGCTTTTTCAGTGATGACATACCATCTTATGCAGAAAAAGGTTGAGAAAACCGATTACTCGGGCAGGCTCTCAAACTCTTTTCAATCCGCGCTTCAACCAATACAGTACAAGTTTGGAATACATCATTACTCCTTCGAAATATGTTGAATCTTTACCCACAGGTGTGGTATTTTTTTTGGATATATATTGAAGTATGTCACTCTCTCGGTGGCTATTTGTGTTAAACTCTGTTGCCGCCAGCCCAAGCTCGCTTTCATAATGTGCATCTGATCCACCGGTGGTACCCGCACCAAGTTCAGTAGCTAATCGAACAGCCAACTGGTTTTCACGATGTATTGACCGGTGGTTTAACACCTCCATACAATTGAACTTAACCTTTTTCACAACCTCTGCGCCTAGCCCAGACACACGCCTGAACGGATGTGCAGCAACTGGTACACCACCACTGTCTACGATTTTCTCCACAGTTATTTCGGGGGAGAGACCGCGTGGTATTGGAGTAGTTACTCCGTATCCAAGAATATGTCCCTCCGCTGACGAGACCTCTACGCCGCGGACTACAATGATACTTTTAAATTGTTTCGCCAGCTCTACTGCCTTTGCCGCGCCTTTTACCTCATTGTGATCGGTAACGGCGAACCCGTCCAAACCGGTTTTTTGAGCTTGTTTAAAATAATTCTTTAGCTTTACATTGCAATCCGCCGAATAATGTGTATGCACATGTAGATCTAATCTCATCATTTCACTCGCGAGCCTACCGCAATTTCACGGTCTGGTATCAATAGTGCCACACCACCTTTACCGTCATCCGCCGCCAACAGCATTCCATTTGACTCCACACCGCGCAGCTTAGCAGGTTCCAGGTTCATGACCACCACTATCTTTTTATTCAAAATGTCTTCTTTATCATATGCCCCTCTCAGCCCCGCCACCAGCTGACGCTGTTCGGAACCAAAATCCACCTGCAGCACATACAATTTATCCGCATCTGGGTGGTCCTTGATCTTTGTCACTTGACCTATTCTAAGATTAATTTTTTGGAAATCTGCAATACTTACCATATTAATCACACCCTCTATTTCTTCAATTCTAGAACTCTTTTCTCCAGCCTCTTTTACTTCCTTCTCATCTTTTACCACTTCAATCTTTCTGAACAACGGCTCGGGTTTGCCCAATGGTTTGCCAGGTACCAATTTCTGGTTACCCGCGGACCATGGCGAATCTTCGATCGAACCGGTATGACCTAACATGGCCCAGAGCCGGTTTGCGGCTGCCGGGAGGAATGGGTACATTAGTACAGCTAGTGCTTTTACGAGCCGGAGATTGATATGCAGTGCGGTCTTGCAGGCTTCTACATCGCTTTTTATCAAACCCCAAGGGGCTTTCTTATCGAAGTACCTGTTCCCGTAATGTGCTAATGCCATAACTTTTTTAATGGCATTTTTAAACTGGCATTTTTCGATCTCGGCAGCTACCTCTTCGAATGTAGAGTTAATCATATCTATAACTTCATTATCTTCAGCTTGTAGTTTTGCTTCATCCAGTTCGGGTATCGCACCGAAATTCTTGGCAGTAAAAGTAAGTGTACGGTGTATAAAATTTCCCAATGTACCCACCAGCTCGGTATTGATCTGTTTTTCGAAATTCACCCATGAGAAATCGGCGTCACGATTCTCCGGTAAATTTATCGCAAGATAGTACCGCAATTGATCAGGGTCGTAATGCTCCAGTAAATTAGGAATATCAATACTCACACCGCGGCTTTTAGAGAACTGCTCACCCTCGAATCTCAGGTACTCATTAGCGGGTACATCATAGGGTAAGTTTAAGCCGCCGTATCCAAGTAGTATCGCGGGCCAAATAATCGTATGGAACGGAATATTATCCTTACCCAGGAAATAATAATGTTTGACCTTGGGATCCTGCCAGAACTCTTCCCAGCGATTGGGGCTGCCAATACGCCGCGACCATTCTTTTGATGTTGACAGGTACCCGATAACTGCCTCGAACCACACATAGATCCGTTTATCATCGAACCCTTCTAGCGGTATCTCCACACCCCAACTGATATCCCGCGTGATCGACCGATCCCGGAGCCCGCCGGCAAGCCAGTTGCGGGTGAAGTTCTTGGTATTATGCCGCCAATATTCTTTATTAGCCGTATATTCGGTAAGTTGCTCTTGGAATGCGCTTAGCTTGAAAAAGAAATGCTCGGTCTCGCGTACTTCTGGGTATGACCCACAGATCTTGCATTTTACCGAAATTAGCTCAATAGGGTCCAGCGGTTTGCCGCACTCGTCGCATTGGTCACCGCGAGCACATTCATAGTTACAGTGCGGGCATTGACCCTCTACATACCTATCCGGTAAAAAGCGTTTGCAGTCGTTACAGAAAAACGATTCCATGGTCTGTTTATAGATATAACCGTTCTCGAGCAGTTTTTTGAAAATATCGTGGACCACCGCCTTATGATTCGGAGCTGAGGTTTCAAAGAATAGGTCAAACGATATCCCAAGATCCCGTAGGGCTTTCGCATTGATCTCATGGAACCGCTTGGCGATCACGGCGGGGTCGATACCTTCCTTTTCTGCCGTGACCGTAATCGGTGTCCCGTGCTCATCCGAGCCTGAGACCATGAGTACCTCA
>CBFDAW010000122.1:0-7508 GCA_965602865.1 uncultured Thermoplasmata archaeon | reverse complement strand
AGGAGGAGGAAGAAGACGAAGAAGAGGAAATAAAAAAGCGCACAAAACCAATTAAAAAAATTAAATGCCCAAAATGTAAAGGTAAGATACCGATTTATACAAAAAAACGACCATTGACTGTTGAGTGCCCAAAATGTGGTAAAAGGGGCACTCTTAAAAAATAATTTGGGGGGATAAAATGGCATATAGCGAATATGCAATGGAAAATATTAATATTGAAGAATCCAAGATTCTTTTTGAAAATAAATGGCATTCTTTAGATGAATTAAAAAAACAGATAAAAACAAAAGTTAATTCTGAAGATTATAATGTAGTACCAATAGCAAATGCAGTTCAAGAACTATCCCGGGTACTTGACAATATAACATCAATAAAATTAACTCTACATGTCGATCTAATTAAATCATACAAGGAGTTAGCAGAAAAGTCAGGGACTGGATTTGAGAACATACTTCGTGATGCATTAATTTCACGAGTGGATTATGGTCTAACCTCAAACATGTCCAAAACCACGAGTGCAACAACGGTTCAACAAGTAACAACCGAGGAACGTAGAGACTCAAATATGGATGTTAAAATAGAAGATGACCCCGCATATAAACCTAAAAAGGTTGCTTGTAGAAATTGTAAAGCAGTAATTGTAGTTGAATCACCGGAGAGACCAATTACCATAACTTGCCCGGAATGTGGTACCAAGGGTAAATTATCAAAGTAATTTTAATTGCTACTTCTCCGATTTTTGGGACAGTCATATAAGTCGAGAGTCCATAAAGTCAAGAGTCTGTTGAATTTTCAATGAAAAGTAAATATAAGTGTGGAGGGTGGGACCACTACAATTTTATAATAATTACCCCTTCAACAAAAATAAGAAATAATCAATAAAGTATCTTATTTTTGTGCGCCCACCTAAATAAACATTTATTTTGCTAAACGAAACCCAGTATGCCATAGTTCAAGTATATTAGCACTCCAAAATATGAGAGTGACTTGTTCGGTTTTTGTACAACAAATATCGTGAAATATACCAAAATTCTTTTATACCTCCGCTTTATTTTCTTTTTTCAGAGATAAATATTTATATGAAAATCCAAATCACAATTGAATTTAGATAACCAAACCAGGCAGAATCCAATGATATTCTAAAAGTGACCATAAAAGGGGATTATATGGCAAAGGATGATAAAAAGGGTATGCTAACAGATTTCAGAGAACATTGGGATAAATCATTGAAAGAAGTCGATGATAAACCCGAAACCGAATCGGAAGACCCGGAGTCAGAGGACAAAGATACCTCTAAAAAGTCCACTCGAAAGCGAAAATCTAGGCTATCAAATGTCTGTGGTGTGTGCGGTGAATCATTAGAACCGGAAACCTCGGTTTGCCCGGTATGTGGTGAGGTAGTCAAACCAGTTATTACAAAAAAAATCCCAATCAAGATCCTAAAACCGGCTATAGAAGTAAAACCATTGAAGAAACGGACAATCCTGGAACCGGAAATGACTGGAAAAAAACCGGGTAAGTACGGTCTGGTTGATGGTAATGGACTTATTAATGGTCTTAGTAAACGCGGTTTAATACCCGGTCGCGCCACCAAAGAACATACATTTGGCCGTGGGCGGGGTATAGCTAAAGGCTTGACCAATGGCAATGGTTTAACCAACGGTAATGGACTAACCAACGGTAATGGCCTCACAAATGGTTATGGGATGCCGTATTCCCAAATGAAAATGACGAGAATTGCGTTTATTAAAGGAAAATATTTTAAATATCGAATTACTTCAGCTCTTGTCGCCATTATCCTAATTTTAATACCTACTTTTCTCTATGTTACCGAGATCAGTACGGTAGAAAAAGGATTTATAATGGATGGCAAATTCGATGATTGGTCGGAAACTAAAGAATATCTGGATACATCTCCCATCGAAAATAGTAATGTAGATATTGAAACATATAGCATTGCTCGGGAAGATAATTTTATTTACTTCTACCTCAGCACCCATGGTACTATTTTACATGGTTCCGAGATCGGAGACCAAATATTTACCACGGATATTGTCCAGATCTTTATTGATAGCGATCAAAATGCTAACACGGGCTTCATCATCGGTGGTATGGGCGCCGAATTCATGATCTCTATTAAGGGACATAACCAACTAATTAAATCGAATAATATATATTATTATACTGTTAATCATGATAGTGCATGGGATTATTGGGAGAGTATGCATTCTGCTAGCGTTGGGAAAAACCAAAATAAACTGGAATGTGGAATTTTATATAATGACCTAGCTCTTCCCAGTAAAAAAACAATGATCAACGTATTATTTCACACCTTGGATGGCGAAAACAATGAGGATTATTCAGATCGTATCATCACTTTCGAACCGGGCACGCTTTTCTTGCGCTATTACACTACTTCAACACTGCAAATCAATGCTAATACTATTCAAAATGTAATAACTAAAATGAGGATATGGAGCGATAGCGTAGATGTCAGACTTAATTCTTTAAAATTAAAATATGAAGGCACGGCAACAAGTTTAGATTTTAATAATATAAATCTCTTCCAAGATATGGATGGAGACGGTGAAGTTTCAGGAGCGGATCAAACACTAGCTAGTATCTCGGAGTTCACCGGAAACAAAGGTGAGGAGATTAACTTATATTTGGACTCTCCAATGAATTTGGCTGTAAATGATGTATATGATCTCTTAATTTCGATTGATGTCACAGGTACGGCATCCGGCGGAACATTGGGTTTTATAGTTGTTGATGCCGAACTCGAGAAAGGTACAAGTACGATTATATACTCTGAAAAGGCCGATGAGACAAGCTTGAAGAATTGGCGAATTAATAATATTAAAAAGGTATATCTCGGCACACCTAGTCCCAATGAAATTACTATCGATGGTGCTTTCGATGATTGGGTGAAACGGGCAAATATAACAGCTGAGGATGCCGATTCCGATACTATCCCCAAAGACGTTAAAAATGAAAATGTGGATCTCATTGGTTATAAACTATTTTCTTCAGATACACTATTATCCTTTTACTGCAAAGTAAAGGGGTCAATGTTCGCCGGCGTTCCCATACCCATCTCACCCACTATTATCAGCACCCGACCCGGGTTAACAGATAGTGACAAAGATGGTGTGCCCGATAATGACGACCCTAATATTAATTCTGCTGAAGATACCGATGGCGATGGTCTACCCGATGATCTTGAGGATTATTATGACGGTGATGCCAAAAGTTATAACCCATGGCCCGGCGGAAGAGACCTTAATAAAACCAATAAAGATACCGATGCAGATAAGGTAAATGATGATGAAGATTATTTTCCACTTAACCCCGAACTACAAAACAAACCTACCGTACCTACCGTGTACGGTGACGATAAGATCTATATTTACCTAAACACCGATTCTAATTCGCTCACTGGCTATCAAGACCCCCGGGCGCATCACGAGGATCGAATAGGTGCGGAATATTTGATACTTATCGGTGGTAAACAGGGCCAAATAACAGGAAAGCGCATACTTCAATATAACGCACCACTCCATAAATGGTCCGAAATAAGCGACGCAAATGTACTTGCAGCTACGGATGATACACAGCTGGAGTCCCAGATACCTTTTGATGTATTAGATTTGCAAAACACTAAGGACCGGATCCTTGTTTGGTTTTTCATTTCCACCTGGGATAATTCCACTCGTGACTATTCTGATCAGGAACTAAGCCTATTTCCCAGCCCCAGCCTTTTTAATCAACCCCCGCGCCGTGGAACCCGAGGACCACCGGGCGGCTGGCCATCCGTCTGGCAGCTTGTAACACCTGACAGCAGCTATGATGGCTCAGGTATGTGGTTGGAATCTCAAATAAATTATATTTATGCAAACGATACTGTTCACATTTTATTCCTTAGAATTGATCTTAATTCAATAACGATGATAGGATGGCCAGGAATAACCTATGATTTTTATTTCAATGTATCTTCCAACAAATGGTACCGGATCCGGCTTCACAATGATAGCTCAGCATGGGATTTAGAATTGAATTATACTACAAAGGCAACCGTACCTGATGATACTGATACTTGGACAGGTGAAGAATATTACACGGGTCTTACAAGTGATACATATGATGGCGTCGGCTGCGGCTATGACTTCAATACCCAGATATCAAATTCAGTTCTGTTCTGGGTCAATAAAACCAACTTGAGTCAAGGCTTTGTATCCTTAGGTAAACCAAATAATTGTACCATGTTTGCCGATACTCATGAGACTAACGGTGCTCAGGGTAACCAGAAGGACCGGGCACCGAATTCGGGTGCGGTTTGGTATAACCCATGGTGCCCCGTGGTACCCGAGTATGATTGGCTGGTAATGCCGATACCCATTACACTCATGTTTTTATTATTAATTGGAACTCATCGTAAAAAACGTAAGCGCAAATAAAAAATGTTTCGCAAAGAGAATGATTATTGGTACATTTTTTTATTCTCTGTGCTATCCAAAGATCAGGTGCGTACACGCATGTTGGCCGCCAAGCAGATCACTCATAAAGGTCTACACCAATGGTTTTCAAGCCAATTTTGGGAATTTTCGGGAACTTGCGTTTATGCCTATTTCGTTCCACACGCTCCTTAATACTAATAACCTCATTTTCTTCAAGACCTAATATATCTGCAAGCTTTGCAGAAGGTATATCCCGCTCTAAACCGAAAAGTATCTTATCAATCGTTTTATAATCCAATCCAAGCTCTCCTTCATCGGTTTGATCCGCTACCAAACCGGCGGTGGGTGGCTTGGTAACTATATTTTCCGGGAGCTTTAGATACACTGCTAATTTTAGTACCTGGGTTTTGAATAAATCCCCGAGTGGCGCCACATCCGACGCACCATCACCATACTTTGTAAAGTACCCCAACAATAGCTCACTTTTATTACTAGTACCCAATACTAGTCTATTTTGCGTATTTGCTATTAAAAAAAGTATGCTCATCCTCACCCGGGCTTTTAGGTTTCCCAGTGCAATTGGCTCAGGCTTTGGGAATTTAGTATAATTCAAATATGATTTTAGAATGTTATCGATCTCAATCTCTATTAACTCGATCTTACAATCTTTAGCGATTACATGAGCGTCCTTTGCATCTTGTACCGGTGTAGTGCTCTCCGGTAAGAATACCGCAGATATCTTTTTAGCGGGGTATATAAGTTTGACTATCTTCAGCACCACCGCAGAGTCCACGCCGCCGCTAACTCCGATTACCACCCCTTCCGCACCCGCTGCTATGACCTTTGCGGCAATAAATTGTTTGATAATCTGTAATTGATCAAGATTGAATTTTGGCTCGAACTTCATATTACTAACCATGAGAGAATCTATATATATAATATTAATTTTATCCTCTTAACATGTTTCATTGAAAAAAGTTGGTGACTAGCTCATGAAGCTCTCATTACCACAAAGATTCCATAAATATTACGATAAGGCGAATAATCTGGAAATTATTAAAAAGGAGCTAATTGGCACGGATGCGGATCTTATAATCTTTCCAGAGCTGTTTCTAACGGGGTACCGTATTCGAGATAAGATCTCCGAGCTTGCAGAACCTATTAATGGTAAATTGGTCCAGGAGCTAGCCAAACTGGTAAAAAAGCATAAGTCCGCACTTATCTTCGGCATGCCCGAGCGCGATACTCAGCAACGCGGTAGGATTTATAACACGGCGGTCTTTATCGATAAACAGGGAAATATTAGTCAATATCGAAAATTCTTTCCCGTTAATTTTGGCCCATTTGAAGAAAAGCGGTACTTCCATGAAGGCAATTTACTGCCAATTTTCAAAGTGGATGATACAAAATTAGGTATTATTATCTGTTATGATATTTTCTTTCCAGAGCTAGCGAAGATGTATGCATTGAGAGGTGTGGATCTTATTGTTTGTATCTCCGCCGCACCAAGCACTAGCCGTCCATTCTTTGAAGCCATGATCCCCGCACGAGCCGTGGAGAGCACAGTATTTTTTGCGTACTCTAACCTAATCGGTCCTGAGAAAAACCTGACCTTCTGGGGCGGCAATACCGTAGTAGGCGCCCGTGGCGGTGAGCTGGTGAAGGGCAAATACTTCGAAGAGGATGATGTAATGGTTGATATAGACCCGAACGAGCTCGAGTTCGTGAGGGCGAACCGACCTACATTGCGCGATTCGCGAGTTGAACTCTTCCAAACAATAATCGACCAAATGGAACCGAAAACGGATGCGAAAAAATTCAAATAGAAACCAACCATAAACTCTAAATTAGAAAAATCACATTCTCATTTCTCTTCAACCTAAGAAATAAATAAAGCCCCGTGGTGTAGCGGTCTAGCATAAGAGACTCTGGATCTCTTGGCACCAGTTCGAATCTGGTCGGGGCTATTATGATGGTAGCTGAAGGTTAAGGCGAAGAATACCCTTAAAAACTCAAATGTTTGGATTGGTAATATGTTAAGCTTTTGGCTTATTAGGTGACCTAATATGAGTTCAACCGATTCACCCACCCGCGATTTCATTCGTGACATTATCGACGAGGACCTGCGGACGAATAAGTACGGCGGTCGCGTGCACACGCGCTTCCCGCCCGAGCCTAACGGCTATTTACACATCGGTCACGCCAAGTCCATATGCTTGAACTTCGGTATCGTCGAGGACTATAAGGGCCAATGCAACCTCCGGTTCGATGATACCAATCCGACCAAAGAGGCGGATGAATATGTCCAATCGATCATCGAGGATGTCCGGTGGCTCGGGTTCGACTGGGAAGACCGGCTTTTATACGCTTCCGATTATTTCGATCAGATGTACGAATATGCGGTCCGGTTAGTAAAAGCTGGCAAGGCATATGTTGATGACCTGCACGCTGAAGAGATCAGCAAATTCCGGGGAACACTAACTACGCCGGGTAAGAATAGTCCGTATCGTGAGCGATCAATTGAAGAAAATCTGAGCCTCCTGGAGCGGATGAAAGCCGGCGAGTTCGTCGATGGTGAGAAGGTGCTCAGAGCCCGGATCGACATGGCGCACTCGAACATGAACATGCGTGACCCGGTTATCTACAGGATCTTGAAAGCGTCACATCATAATACTGGGGACAAATGGTGCATTTATCCTATGTATGACTGGGCTCATGGTCTGGAGGATTCTATTGAAAAGATCACACATTCTATTTGCACACTGGAGTTTGAGAACCACCGACCGCTCTATGATTGGTTCCTGGACCAGCTTGGTGTCTATCGCCCGCAGCAGATTGAGTTCGCGCCTCTAGAACTTACCTATACCGTCTTGAGCAAGCGGAAGCTCTTGGAGTTAGTAGAGGGTAAACATGTTAATGGCTGGGACGACCCTCGCATGCCAACCATCAGCGGTATGCGAAGGCGAGGTTTCTCGCCCGCCGCGATACGTACGTTCTGTAAACGAATCGGGGTGGCAAAGGTCAATAGTATTATCCCAATCGAGTTCCTGG
>CBFDAW010000121.1:0-7534 GCA_965602865.1 uncultured Thermoplasmata archaeon | reverse complement strand
CCAATTTTCATCCTTGACCAATGAGCTCCATCCCATGCGCCCGAAACCTGCAGTTGAAGTTTCTATAGGTGATAGCCAGGTTTCCAGAGTTATCAGTTTAGAACCAACAGGCCAAACAACACCACCCGAAAAAGCTGAGGCTGAGAATGATCCAAAAAAAAATAAAGGAAATCCAGCAGCTGCTCAAACCACAACCACCAAAGCAAAGAACACCACAGCAGCAGAAAAAGACAACAAACATGATACTACTACGGAACACAAAGATTCTGATAATACACCTGGGGAGGAATAAGAATGAGTAAGTGGGGTATTGCACATATTTTTGCATCATTTAACAATATTATTATCACAATAACAGATCTCACTGGTGCGGAAACCATCACAAAATGTTCCGGCGGGATGATAGTAAAATCCGCAAAAGATGAGTCCTCACCGTACGCGGCAATGCGTGCTGCAGAAAGAGTCGCGGATATTGCAAAAGAAAAAGGAATACTCAATGTTCATGTTCGTGTACGAGCACCTGGAGGTAACCGACCAATTTCACCTGGGCCGGGTGCCCAAGCAGCCATTCGTGGTTTGGCACGGGCAGGATTGAAAATTGGTAGAATCGAAGATGTGACACCCATTCCACATGATGGTACAAAAAAACCAGGTGGTAGACGTGGGAGAAGGGTGTAAGGCTATTAAATAAATTGGATAATGGTGTAAAAATGAAGATAAAAGTCCAAGAATTATCAGATAATTTTATAAAATGTGTTATATCTAACATTCCCCCCTCATTTGTAAACACCATACGACGCGTTTTGATTTCAGACGTCCCGAAAATGGCAATAGAAGATGTTGAATTTCATCTAGGTCCTATCAGGGATAATACCGGTAAAGAATATGAGAGCATTTCCCCATTATTTGACGAGATTATCGCACATAGACTTGGGTTGATACCCATACCCACAGATCTTAGTCTGTTCAAGTTACGAGAGGATTGTGAATGTAAGGGGGAAGGTTGTCCCAATTGCACGATTATGTATACCCTAAATAAAAAAGGTCCATGTACAGTTTATTCTGGCGACCTTGAACCGTTGGGTGATGCAAAATTCAGGATTACTGAGGACCTTATTCCACTTGTAAAATTGGGTGAAAACCAAGCATTATTGATCTATGCAACAGCAGAACTAGGTACTGGAAAAACGCATGCTAAATGGCAGCCTACATCTGGTATTGGATACAAATATTACCCCGAACTTGAAATAAATGAAAAACTCTGTGATGGGTGTGGGGCATGTATTGACATATGTCCAAAAAACATCTTTGCTTTGAAAAATAATAAAATAATAATTCAAAATAATTTTGAAGAGTGTACTTTATGCAATTCATGTGTCGAAGTTTGTAATCCGACCAGTAAATCTAAAAGTGCTTCTAAACCAGCAATAACTATCAAAGACAATGAAGATAAATTCATATTTAAATTTGAAACAGATGGTTCGATTCCTGCAAAAAATGCTTTTGAATTTACCTTAAGATTTTTAGAAGATAAATTCAATGAGTTCCGCGAACAAGTCTCAAAATTAAAATAATCGACCTTTTTTTAGAACAAGGTTTTATTTGATTAAATTTTAACCTGATTTTGCCTTTAAATTTATTATATTTGAGAATAATGCAGTTGTGTAATATAAAGATAAGGCACAGATCAATAGTAACACTAATTATTAAACATAAAGCGAGGGTAGTCAAGCTTGGTCAACGGCGCAAGGTTGAGGGCCTTGTCCTTAGTGGTTCCTGGGTTCAAATCCCAGCCCTCGCATTTTAGTTATTAAAATAGTCTCTTCTTCAATTTCTAGCATAATGTTAGGATGATCGATGGAGAATAAGTGTATTGAGTGTGGATAATGCCATGCTAAGGAGAGTTACAAAATGGTATCATAATAAATATTAGTTTGATTGTAAAAAATAACCTCATAAAATTATTATATAATTACATATATAGTAAACTTAATAAATATAATAGGATATAAAGGAAGATTTTCCGAGTGTCAGGAAACATTGAGCAACAATTTAATTGAAATTTGAACCGGGTATAGAAATAATAGAACTGGTGAACTCATGGCAGCAGAGCAAAAATATAAAAAAACCCGTAAACGTTCAGGAAAAATAGGTTCTCAAAAACTTGAGTCCTCAGAACAAAAAAGCATGAAGAAGGAAAAAACGGTCGAGAACCCAGTGGTTACGTGGATTAAAAAAGACTGGACTATAATTGTAGGATTAATAATAATATTTTTCATATCTCTTTTCTTACGCGCATATTTTTATTACCCTATCGCAACTGAAGATGGCTTTTTACTTTCGGGTAATGACCCTTATTATCATAAACGTGTAATCGACTATGCACAACAATATTTTACTCACCTTAGAATAGATCCAATATTAAATTACCCGATGACTGAAGGAAACCCACGACCACCGGCCTATGACTGGAGCAACGCAGTTTCAGGGCTCTTCCTTTCACCAATTCTCAATGGTGATGTGGAAACCACCACATGGTATATCTTCTTATTTTCACCGGCATTCTGGGGTGCATTGACCATCTTCCCGGTATATTTTCTAACCCGTGACATGTTTGGTCAAAAACCCGCACTTATAGCAGCATTTTTCATGGGGATTATGTCCTCGCATATCGAGAGGTCACCGCTTGGGTTCTCTGATCACGATGCAATGGTTGTGTTCTTCGTCGTTACATCCATATTTTTCTTGGCAAAGGGACTTGGTAACTTAAAGGAAAAAATTTGGGTTAAAAACTGGCGAAATACTATGGATATAACTGTGGGAATCCGTGACTTTTTCAGAGAAAATCCGATACCTATTGCATTCTCTATTCTTTGCGGAATATCCATGGGTACGGTCGCATTAATCTGGAAAGGGTTCCCATATGTGCTCGTGATCCTTTTAGGGAGCTTTTTAATACTTACTTTTATTAATCATTTGCGAAAGATTGATTCTCTTGGGATTTTTATTTGTATATATCTCTCCTACGCCGTATCTCTTTTAATTTCTTTTCCATATTATGCATTTTATACCACTGGCACATGGATGCAACCAATGTACATGCTAGCTGCTATTTCAATAATCGGAATCTTCTTTATCCCCACTCGTGATCTGCCTTGGATTGTTGTATTTCCTACATTCATTATTTTAGCGGGATCCGCATTGACTATATTATCGTATTTCCAACCAGCTATAGTTGATTCATTATTCACAGGTGGCGGATATTTCATAAAAAGTAAATTGTATTCAACTATTGCAGAGGCACAGGCGCCTGATACCAGCCGATTGGCAATCTCCTATGGCCCCGTTACTTTCTATTTAGCTCTTATCGGATTAGTTATTGCGGCTATCCAGATCCCAAAACACTGGAGAATCGATTATTTTGTAATCATAGTTTGGTGTGCTTTAGCTATTTACATGGCAATGTCCGCAGTTAGATTCATGTTTAATGCTACACCAGTGTTCGCACTATTGAGTGGCTGGATTACTTGGAACATACTCGAACGCTTAGATCCCACCTTTAGAGTATTTCAGAAAATCGAAACAAAATTTGTGTATCTTTACATTGGGCTTTTAACATTACTAGTAATTACGGTAAGCTACTGGTGGTTATATCTTGAAAATAATAATTATATATTTTACCAAACCGTTTTTGCCTTGGGATTATTGGGGATCTTTATTGCGATATTCACTGCTTGGGTCATGATGAAATATAATTTCTATATTGGCATTCTAATTTATGTTACATATATAGTTATCTGGTTCTGGTATTCTTTTGATGTGCTTATCGATCAAACCTTCAAAGGTAAAAGCATAATCTGGGATAAAGTACCATGGGAACTGTTCGGATTTGCCATCTTAATTCTGGCATTAGTATTTGTTCCGATAATAATTTTTATTACATACCGTCATGCAGTCTCTGGCTCGAAATTGGACATGAGGCATATCGCAATTGCTTTGTTTTTGGTATTTTTAGTGTTAACTCCGAATTTAATGTTTGCAATTGATGCTTCAATACCATACGAAAAGAAAAGTGAATTTGATCCGTCAGGACATACATTCGGTGCCTTTGGCCATTCATTCCCGTCAGAATACTGGCAAGCCGGCTTTGATTGGTTGGCGGAACAGGATAATGAATTATTAATTGAAGACCGGCCAGCATTCATTAGTTGGTGGGATTATGGTTTTTGGTGTATAGCATTAGGTGACCATCCCACAGTCGCCGATAATTTCCAGGCGGGGTATCAGTTGGCGGGGACGTTCATTGCTTCCACTAATGAAACCCAAGCAATATCATTATTTGCCGTTCGTATTATAGAAGGTAATTTCTTTAGAAATCCAAAATCTAAATTCAGCCCTGAGGTTAAAAATATAATCATCAAATATTTCGACAATGGAAACCAGGATGATCACCCAAATTATGATAAAATTTTTGAATTGTATAAAATCCATGAAAAATCCGAAAAAGAGCAAAATGAATTAATTAATGAGGTTAAGGCACACCCGGAAAAGTATACTCACCTAGTTGAAATAAAAGTTACGAACGCAAAGTATGCTGTGGTTCGTCATATGGTCGAAAAAATGGGAAAGAACCGGGTGATAGAATTCTTAAGCGAACTCGAGCAAGCAACAGAAACAAATATTAGGTATTTTGCAGTTGATACCCGATTATTCCCGTTCAGTGCACAAAATACGGGTATTTTCTATGCACCCATTAAATTAGCTGATAGAGACATTTCTGATTATATTAAATATTTTGCATATGCTGAAGTCCGTGACAATACAAAATCGGATTGGCGCTCGTATTCGGACGAGCCCATATCCACCGAGGAAATAGAAGATGAGATTGATCTTAACGATCTGGTAGAAACCCATGGCGGACAAAATGTGCGGATAACAGATTATCAAATAAAATATACTGATGATTTTTATAATTCTATGTTCTACAAATGTTACATTGGGTATTCATATAAAGATATTTATGACAGAGAGCCTGATAACCTCCAGGAAGTACCCGGGATTTACGGTGAACTAGCCAATCAACAGCCCATGCAGGCTTGGAATATGACTCATTTTAGAATGGTATACCGGACCGCATACTGGACGCCGTATAACCAGACCGAGCTTGAGAAATTGCCAGACAGTGACAGAAAATGGGAAGCCATGAGCGAGCTTGAGGCAATCTATCGAATTCGGAAACTCGAAGGTGATGGAAAAGATAATGATAATAATGGAGAAGTAGATGACCGAGGAGAAGGTGGTACTTGGAGCCCCAGTTATAGAGGAGGTGGCGTGTTCTTCATAAAATATTATCATGGTGCTTTTATAAAAGGTAAAGTGGTCACCGATAACCAAGCAAAAATACCCATACAAAGTGTTCGAGTAACCGCGCTTGATGATTTTGGGATACCACATGATACTGTATTCACTGATGCGGAGGGAAATTATAATCTAACGGTCCCATTTGGTAATGTTATCTTATCAGTAAGCAAAGATGGATATGCCGAGGGCGGTGATGATGAGCTGGAGCAGAGGTTACGGTTAACAGAAATGACAACCTTGAATAGCACGATCCACGAGATAACCGACAAGCAAGCAATGCGCCTAACCAGTGACTATATAATTGATTCAGACATAAAAGTACCCGTTGGATCGGTAAAAGGGAAGCTATATTGGGAATTGAACGATAATGAAGAATATAATGAAGCTGAAGACAAGCTCATATCTGTTGCAGAAGTATATTTGAACTCTACAATACAAAAATACAATCTTTCATATATAACCGCGGATTTTGATAATGCTGGTAATTTTGAGTTGACCGATGTAGTCCCTGGAGAGTATATACTCTCCGCAAACATCAACGATCATAAAGTAGAATATGAAGGTACCGTTGTAATAAACTCAGAGCAATTTGATGTGGAGCAGAACTTAGGCATTAAGCCCGCAATTATTAGGGGCAATGCAACATTTACAAATAATACAGGATATAAACCCGGAAATATTACTGTTAATTTGAAAGATAACATGAATGATACCGTAATAACCTCCGTGTTAAAAGCGGGAACCAAAACCTATTCTTTCCCCAATCTATTACCTGGGACATTTTCATTATCGGTAGATAAACCAGGGTTACAATATTTCGAAAAGAATATCACCATCGAGCAGGGGGATAATCACACCAAAGAAATTGATTTGATCCCGGTAATTTCAGTTACTGGTAATGTATATTATGGTGATTCTCCAAATAATATAAATTCTGGCAAACCGGTACCTTTCGCACATATAAATTTCTACAATAACGATAACTCAAGCTTCAGCACTAGCTTGGAAGCTGATGAATTTGGTGAATTCCATGGATCAATATCAAAGGGTAATTTCTCGGTTTATATACATTATTTAAAAAATGGAGAGGATTATATTCATGTATCATCGATGAATATAATTAAAAACGACCCAATTAACTTAGATTTATTTATCGAACCTGGATTTTGGGTAAATGGTAAATTAACCAAGCAGGTAAATACCAGCGTGGAACATGCTAAAGTACAATTCATTATTAAAGAAGACAATGGTAAAAAAACAACATTGTTCGTCCCAACAAATCATGAAGGTAAATACAGGATATGTTTACCATATCGTGAATACAGAATCGAAGTGTTTCACATTAGCACACCGGGGAATATAACCTATACATATTATAATACCAGTTATTATTTTAAAAAAGATGTTGAAGAGCGTATTCAATCCTATAAACAACAAGAACATGAATTAGAGGAAGAGAATCAAACAAGATCCTCAGATAGTTTTAATTCACGGGAAATTACTCATAATATCCAATTAGATGAGCCGTCATGGTTCTGGGGATATGTATATTGGGATCGTAACTTTGATAATAAGTTCTATCCGGATAACCAGTCCATAGACGATTTGGAGCCGGAAGAACCGGAAATACCGGGAGAGGGCCGAGCCCGACCTTCGGATGTAGATCCGTTAGCTGGAGAAGATGACGATAACAATGCTAACGCATCCCAAGAACCCTATGAAACCGATACAGGATTATATTTTGGTGAGAACCTGAGCGGACCTGAACGTGAGCTTGTGAGTGGGGTTAAAATGAAATTCACGCATGAAAACGGTACATTATACACTTACACAGATCACAGGGGATATTTTTCAATATTTTTACCGCCGGGGGATAACTCAATTGAATTGGATGACCCAAGATTTATGCCGCTAAATACTACTAATCCGGTAAATAGAACATATATCCATATCCCAATAGAAAAATCCTACCAGACAGAGGGTCTAGCTCGGAATTTTTCGGTCCTACCGTTGAATACAACCGTTAAAGGCTTTACGTGGTATGATAGTAATGGTAATGGTGTGTTTGACACTAATGAAACCATACCAAATGTACCAATATTAATCCAGTCATTTTCCACAATAGATACTGGTTTAGCCGAAATAACCATAAAATCCGATCAGAATGGTGCCT
>CBFDAW010000120.1:0-7541 GCA_965602865.1 uncultured Thermoplasmata archaeon | reverse complement strand
TAAGTCTGATAGCAATGATATCGGCTAATGTATCTGCAACAGCAATTCTATCAATACAAATAAATTCCGAGGACATAAGCTCAAAAACAATATATCCAAATGGGCCGCCTGCCACATATAAAGTCGATATAACAAATTATGGTCAAGGCGGCAATATCAACATTACAAATTCAACACCACCAACAGGTTGGAACGCCTATTTGGACCAAACTTTGGTTTATTTAGATGGTAGTGGTGGAACAACTACAGTAACATTAACAGTAGATTGTCCGAATACACAAACAATCATATCTGAAGAAGGTCAATATGCTCAAATTACTATAACAGCGAATGAGGTCAATGGCGCACCTGAAAATGCAAAGCAAATTACGACTACTACTACTATTGGGCAAGAATATGGTATAAGTTTAATAAATAAAACCGGTGACCCATACACCAAAACACCTGATCAATATGGGAAGGCGGAATTTGATTTAACGGTAAATAATACAGGAAATGGTAAAGATTATATTACATGGGCAACCGTAGGCGAACCAGGGACTGTTGTAATAAGCCCGGGAGATGTCAATCCTTTCAGTGAAAAGAATTTTAATCTACGAATAAGCAACATACCTGACGATATTCAAACAGGAATTCACTCAACAAAAGTCACAGCATCTTCTGAGAATAATAGTTATTCCGGAGAATTTTATGTAGATGTCTATGTACCACCAGTATATGAACTTGCACTATCTACTGAAGAGGCGTCTAAAAAATCTCTAGAACCAGGTGAAACAATCCATTTTAATTTCTCGATCAGGAATAAGGGTAACGATGAAGATAAAATTGATATCTCTACTGGTTTCTTAGGAACAGCAGATTGGTGGGATGTAACCCCACCTGTATCTCCATATTCAATTGCAGCGAATGAAACAAAAATTATCAAGGTAGAAGTGTCTGCCCCAAGTAACCAAACATATCCAAAGCTTGTTGAGATATATATAAATGTAAGTTCCAATTATAATATTTCGGTTTTTCAAAACACTACTGTAAAAGCCGAAATTAGCCAGATAGGTGATATTGATATTTATACCTCATCTATCGAATTTCTGACTAACCAAAAAGCTAGTTTTAATATTACAGTGAAAAATGAGGGAAATGGTGAAGATACCATAGAATTCGAGAAATCCGGTAATTTCCCTACAGGTGAGTTATGGTATTACACCTTTAATCCTGAGTCCATTACTCTACCTACAAACGGTCAGGGAGCTGTCTTTTTCAATGTTACTGGACCTGAAGACGCAAATGATGGTAATTTCGATCTTAATCTTACTGCTACTTCTAATGAAAATCCTTCAGTGAAAGATACTCGAAAAGTAACGGTAGCGGTCGGTGAAAATTATGCTGTAAAAATTATCTCCTTGAATGATACCCAACCATATGTATTTCCAGGTGAGATCTACAGTATAAAAATAAGAGTTAAAAACATAGGTAATAACGAAGATGATATACAATTAAGTGGAATTAAACCGTTAAAAGCAACGGGCTGGGAATTAAAATTTGATCCCGCTAATTTTGAAAAACTTCAAGAGGGAGGTACAGTATATTCATATTTGAACATCTCGGTTGATGATGACGCAGTTGAAGATGTATACAATTTCACAATAAAGGCAAAATCAATGTCCAATATATTAAAAACATCTATTTTTGACATGAATATAACAGTTAAGCGTAAATATGAGATCGAGCTAGATGTAACTCCTCTATCATTAAATGCCGAACCGGGTTCTTCCGCGGATTTTCTGTTTACGGTGCAAAATAAAGGCACAGGCGCGTGTAATGTAACCATGGAAGCAACCATGCTACCTGAATATGAAAACTATCTAAGCGTTCAATTCGAACCCTCCTCGTTTGAGCTACCTACAGCAACAGCGAATAGGCAAGTTTGGGTTAATATTACACCCTCGTTAGCCAATCCACTAGCATCAATGAATGTCACCCCCGGCATACCCATTAATATCGATGCGGATATAACAGAGAAAGAGGGTGGTCCCGAAGCCACTAAAGAAATAAAAGTAAAAATCAATCAGACCTATGGAGTGGATTTATATGCGGATACATTAAATATAAACCCCGAGCCCGGGTCATCATGGGAATTCAATGTAACAATCACGAACGATGGTAATGGTGAGGATTCATTTGGTATTTTAACATCAGATGTACGCACTGGTTGGGATGTAGAAACCCTTAATCCAGAAACGAAACTACCCAAATTCAATACCGAAAGATTACTTCAAGGAAAAGAAGAAAAGATAACGATTAGAGTTTCCATACCATCCACCGAACAGCATATTACAGATCAATTTACAATAAATGTAAGCTCTCGAGGAGATGATACTAAATACGACACTGACACGATAAATGTGAAAGTAGATATCACCCGTGGTGTAAAAATCATTACCACCGATAATCGAAAAGAGGTTGAACCTGGTAGTTATGTAGTGTTCGATGTGAATATTAAAAATACAGGCACAATAGATGACAACTATTCTCTCGAAATTGATCCTACACCAGAAGATTATTTAGATTATGAGCTAGTTCAATATATGTTTATAAAAGCAAATAGTCATAACTCTACGGAATTAAACATATCTGTTAGTGACAAGGATATTGAAAAATTACCCAAAATAGACAATATTACAGTTATAGTAACTTCAGATACACTAGATACGATTACTGCCCAGCGTACTTATACAATAGATATTACAGCAGTTCGTGATGTAAGACTTTCATGCTCTAACAGCGATCAGAAAGGTAAACCAACAGAAACCTTAACCTTTAACCTTACAGTTGAGAACGCGGGTACTAGTAAAGACAAATTTGCCCTCAGGATTCTACCCAACCCACCATATTCCGATTGGGCTAAATTAAAGAATGTTGGAGATTACACAAAACTCTTGAACCCATTGGAAACCGCCTTCGTAGATGTTGAGGTCAAAATCCCCGCAAAACAAAATCCCAGCCCACCATATGGTAGAATTTTCATTTTGGCGGAATCACAAGAGAATCCTGAAAAAAATAATACAATAGAGTTAGCAATAACGGTTGAACAATATTTCAAACTCCAGGTAACCGTGGACCCTGCTACGCAAACCGTAGACCCAGGTGAAAACGTAACATATCAGATCAATGTGAAAAATATCGGTACCGGTCAGGATACTATCGAATTGCAGCATGAAGTAACAGAAAATAGTCAGAGCATATTTTCCCAAACATTTACTATCTATAATCTTGTCTTAGATGCTGGTCAAACAAAGACAGTTACATATACCGTCACGGCGGTAAAAGAACCTGAAGCCGAGAAATTGGTACCAAAGATCAAGATCACAGCAGAATCCTTGAATGATACCTCGGACGATCCGGCAACGGCTTCGAAAACACTGACACTCGAAATCAATCCCACGGTGGATATAGAACTAACAGTTGACAACAGCAAGCAAGATGTAAGCCCGAACCTGAGCGGAACCACCAAAGCGGAGGCAAGCTATTTACTTACAATCACTAATCGCGGCTTAGATGCTGATACATTTGATGTTACTGAGGTATCAAACAACCATGGTTTCGTGGTAGAGATAAGTCCTTCAAGTACCGGTGATATAGAACCCGGTGCACCTGCAACCGTGACTATTACTATTAAGGTGGACAATAATGCACGAATGTCTTCTATGGATTATAATACAACCATTAAGGTAACCTCCAGGACAAATGAGGATAAATTTAAAACAACAACCTTGAAAACACGCATTAAACAGACATATGGTCTTGAGTTGCAACCGGCTGATGATACTATCGAAACCGAGGATACCATTATCGGAAATAATAGAATTGTCAACTTTATCGTGGATATTCAGAACATTGGTACCGGAGAAGACACATGTAAACTTGAATTAACTGGTGAGCATTCCACCTGGGGAACATTAAGCGGTTCATATTTCAACTTGGATCCAAAAGATAATGAAACATTTAATGTACGTTTGAATATCCCGCGAGAGACTAGTGTGGGTGACTATACTCTCACCTTAAAAGCGACCTCACGCGGTGATGATGATCAATATAATGATGAATCCGACGCTACGGATGAAGTAACACTTACCGTGTCAGTATCGCAATTTTATGAAGTGATCCTTGATGCCGGGGAGACAATGAAAACGGGTGTACCCGGTGATTCCATTGAATTTTCATTAATAGTTACCAATCGAGGTAACGGTGATGATCGCGTAGAACTGAAAAAGACTAATTACGACCTGGATTGGATTTGGACGCTGAGCCAGAATATCTTTACCCTATCCACCACCGGCGATGCAGATGAAAAAGATAAAAAAGAGATCATACTTTCCGTGGATATCCCCTCGGATGAAAATGGAAAAACCGGTTTTTATAATATATCTATCTATGTTTATTCGACCAATATTCCAAAAAGTGAGCAAACAGATAGGATTCCAATGGAGTTTACCGTCAAAGTTGACCCGGTATATGATGTAGATCTTACTTTGGATTATCCCACATCATCCGATGACCAAAAAACAGCACCGGGGAGAGATATTGATTATAAGGTCACTATAAAAAATAATGGTAATATAGCAGACACATTCAAAATAACTCTTTCGGGCTCGAAATCAGGCTGGGTGGAGCTGCAAGATAATTCTATAACTATCCCGGCATTCAAATCAAGAAAAATTAACTTCACAATAGAGTTCCCGGACCTCGATGAAGTCGATGCAGAAGATATCGAAGCACAAAAATATTCGATCACTTTCCGAGCGACCTCTGATGGTGATGGCGATGAATATGATGAATTAATCCTGAATCCTACGGTGGATAAGGAATATGAAGTAGAGCTCGAGAGCGATTTATCACTCGACTCGTATGGTAGAGGCGAAATTACCACTAATCCAAATGCTGATCCGGAGTATACAAGCTTTACACTTACCTTAACAAATAAGGGCAACACTCGGGATAACATAGCGTTATCAACAAAAGAAACCTCCGATTGGATAGTTAAATTTAAAACCACAACCACAAGCTCTATGACAACCACGATATCATTAGATATTGGTCGTTCGGAAACGGTAACGATTCAAATATATGCCCCATCTGATGCAGAAAATGCAGATTCAAAGAGATTGACTATTAATGCAAAGTCCGATAATGGTAAGATTACGGCGAGTTTCACGATTCAAGCAACCGTGGAAACCGCAGATATTGTATTCAAGTCCTTCCAAGTCACGGGAGACACTACGGTTGGTTCTAAGGTTACGGTTAAACTCGTTGTATCGAACGAAGGTGATGTTGATGCGGAAGACATTCAAATTAAATTTTATGACAAAGGTAAATTAATACACACAGAAGAGATCGATGAAATAAGTAAAAATGATGAAACTGAAATACAATTCACATATGAACTGAAGGAGGGTGACCATAAGATCGAAGCCTCTACATCATGGTCGGATAAAACTATCAAGAAGAGCCAGAGTTTTTCATCTGAAACCGAACTCTTATCCGGTGATATGCTTTGGATTATTATTGCGGTAGTTATCGTTGTTGTTTTCATTTTTGGAGCCGTTCTGGCATCTATGTCTTACCGGCGTGGAATCCCACCGGACCTTCGTGAAGAAATCGCAATAGCCAAACAAGCGAGCCGGATGGGCAAATCACCTGAAGAGATCCGTGAGATGAGAGTTAAAAAGTTGGAGGAAATACCCGGGGAAAGGAAAAAAGCGATGGTAAAAGGCGAAAAAGGAATGCCGGGGAGTGAAGAAGAGAAAGAAAAACCCATGAAAAAGACCACGGGTAAAGTGGTACGGATTAAATGTCCGAAGTGTGATAAGATACAAACAGTCACCACAACCAAACGCCCAATTGAATTTTCATGTTCGACTTGTGGTATGAAACTAGTCTTAAAGAAATAAAAAAATGTTACGCAAAGCTATAATAATAACGCATTTTTTTATTTTGAGGAAAAAACTTTACCACATTGTGCACAATACCGAGCATTTAGTGGGTTAATACTTCTGCATTTAGGACAGCGTAGAAATGATTTAGGAGAAGAAGATTTGGATAGACCGTTGTGATTGGCAGTTGAATCCGAGCCGTTGGTATCTTGAGATTTTTTAATTTTATTTGAAGCATTCAATTTTCAAATATCCCCTGGATATACTTGAATCTCAATTTAGATTCAATTTTGTAATCTATTAATTAAAAAAATTTGATAACCCTAATTTAGATCTAATGGAATAATCAATTTTTCGTTGGAGTGTTTTTAAACCCAATTCTCCCAATAATCCTTTCAATTCCTTTTTAAGTTCTAGATAGATGTTAATCACATCTTCTTTGGTTAATGTTTGTTTAGAGTCTACGATATCATCATACATCGCCTGAACAAACATGTGAGCACAGCCATCACCGATCATAAACGCCAATTCTTGTTCAATAATATTGATAACTTCAATAGGCGTGTTTTCAATGACAGCAGTAATAATCTGTTTCTCCCTCATATAGGAATAGATATGTCAGTTATAATATTTTAATATATTCATATGAATTTATACTGTTTTATTATTTGATATACATTATATACTATTTACTTCATATTAACATGTACATGATTACAATTAGCTATAATAATCAATAATACATTGTGACTTTGTTCATTTATAGGAATCGTTACCCCTATTCCATTCTTGCCAGTCTAATTGCGGATTTTTGATGGCTAAGTCCAGATCTTTATGAAACAATTTTGACTTTTTTATCGATATTAATTGTAATTTCTTAATTTCCATTAACTCTTTATTAAACAACGATTTTAACGATTCAAACATTAGTTTTCCGGTTCGTGGATGTTTGGAACGTTTATCTGCATGTTCGCGAATAGTTGGAAGATATTGGTCATAGGATGTAATCCAAACCTTACCGTCAGTCTTTAGCAGTTCATCGGACAATTGATTTTTCAAGGAATCGTATTGTTTAAGCCCAGGAGCAAATGAACCATCTTTAGTCATTTCACGGTCAAAAACTATTTTTATCTTTTTTATAAATTCAAAGTAAACTTTTCGATAATTGTTGGTCACATGTAGATATCCATGAATATATTTTCGTAAAGAATCAAGGGATTCATCATTGAATTTCCCGGCAAGTTCCATTCGACTAATTCGGGCGAGTGGGACATGGATATCTAACTCTTTTAACCGTTTAATGATTAACTCCAAGTTCTTCTTAAGAGGAATATATATCTCTTTTTTTTTTGTCTTAAAATCTAATTCCATTAAAATGAATATACTATATCCCAAAATTACTGATCTCAGGGAAGAAAAACTCATCTTTTTTATCTCCAAAATATATTATTTGATCTTAATTTTCTTACCCAAATAAATTGCAGATAAAATACTGGCTTTAACAACATTATACGGACAATACAAGCCCTTTCCAATCCAAAGCTCTGGGTATAAATCATTCTTAAAATTATTTTCCAACATACTTAGACCATTTTTAATAATGGTTGTATC
>CBFDAW010000119.1:0-7544 GCA_965602865.1 uncultured Thermoplasmata archaeon | reverse complement strand
GAATGCGTTTTACACTATATAAAAGTTAACTTTATTTTGCGGTAGTCCCTTAGCTAATTTTAAAATCCCCGAGGACTTATATGATAATTCCATAAATCTATATGGCTGGTTCGAAGACATTAATGGCGATACTTTAACTTTCCGCTGTGAAGGAAATATTAATATTAGTGTTGTTATAAATGATCTTGGTGAGGTGAACCTTACACCAATAAAGGATTGGAATGGTAAAGAAACATTAACATTTTACGCCAATGATTCTGTCTTTGAAATCTCTGATAGTGTACAAATTAATATTACCGCATTCAATGACGCCCCGGCGCCTGCAATCATTGTTAGCCCGGAAGATGGGTTTCGGATTAACTATGGTGAAACTCTGAATTTTGAAGGCATCTGTAATGACCCAGACTTAATATATGGTGATAAGTTAACCTTTACGTGGTCTTCCGATATTATGGGTGAACTAGGCAAAAGTAGCAATCTTATGAACTATAAACTAACTCCAGGTAAGCATCTGATTACTTTAGAGGTTTCAGATAGTGAAGGAAGCAGCACCAATACTACAATTATAATAACGGTATTAGAAAAAAAAGCTTCCGAGGATGCTATGAGATTGATTATTATAGGAATTATTGGTATGATTATCGTAATCCTTCTTATTATAATTTTATTCGTAATGTTAAAGAGGAAAAGGGAAGTAAAGAAGAAAAAAGAAGAAGCAACGCTAACCGACATTACATACCCATCATATTTACCCGCGGGTGGTAAAGGACCAATAACCCCCACGCGTGATCAATCGACAATAACCATCTTTGGCGAGCCACAGTCAGAGATGCTACCGCAACAATCGGTAATACCTAAACTTCCACCGGCCTTCCCCAAACCAGTTCCGTTTCAACTTGACGTCGTTAAATCGGTAGAATACGGTAGAGTCTACATCATTATCACAAAAGGATCGAAGTTTGGTTTAGATATCTTCGAAAAATTATTAGAAGGCTCTCCCGAGCGTGGAATGTGTATTACCCGTACTCATCCAACTATGTTAAAAACCGGTATTACAATGCCAAACATAACCAAAATTTGGCTAAGTAAGACTTCTGATAAAGATTCGGTGTCGCCGGGAAATATTACTAAAATTACTCATATTATTAGTGAATTTATAAAGACCCAAGAGAATGGTGTGATACTACTGGACGGCTTGGAATATTTGATAAATAATAATGATTTTCCCAGGATTTTAAAGCTCCTCGAATTACTACATGAAGTAATTGTTCTGAATAATGGTGTATTATTAGTTCCTGTGAACCCATCAACATTGTCAGGGGCGAATTTTGAGCTACTTCAAAGTGAATTAACTAACACCTTAAGGGACCCTGCATACTTTGCCGAATATACAGAACAAGTACCGTGATAAAAATTGAATCTAGCACACGCAGCCTTATTTTATTTCTTATTTGATAGACACTCATACTATTCAATTCTTTTTTCTGCAAAATTGTACAGGATCGGTGTAATAATCACTGTAATGACCGTCACCATTACAAGCGTGGTAAAGATTGTGTTATCGATTAGTCCGGCACCAAAACCAAAACTTACAATTACTAATTCAAGTGCACCACGGCCACACATTGCACAACCTATGGATAACGATTCATTATTTGAAAAATTAAAAAATTTTGCCCCCAGACCGCATCCAAATATTTTTCCCAATATGGCAAATACGAGAATTATAATTATTAAAGATATTACTAGAGTTAATTTATCGGCTGCTGGGAAGACCACCGAAAGCCCGATGAAACCGAAGAATAATGGTCCGAAGATTGCACGTAATGGCGTGTCTATATCTGTCTTTAACTTCTCCCACGCAATACGGCGTCTTAACATTGGTCCTACTCGTTCACCCCATTTTCCAATAATCAAACCCGCGATATATGCACCTATTACTTCATGCAAACCAATACCTCTAGCAATAATTGCGAATAGGAATGCAACGATTAAGGTAACGGTAAGTGTCAATTTACTTGGACTGCCAACGAGTTTATCAAAAATTCTATCAATTATTATGGATGCAACCAGTAGAGAGATGACCAAAAATAGTATGACCTCTACAGCTAATATAATAAAATTTACCATTGGTGGTATTTCATCAAAAATAAGATTTCCCACCGTTGTTATTTCTCCATAGTATGCAAAGGTAGATACAATACCAATCATGAATACCGCAAGAATATCATCCACAAAACTAGCGCCAATGATCACAGCCTTTAATTTTAGTCGTCTGGAATGTAATAATACCCGTGCACTGATCTCTATTGCGGTATTGCTCAAAATCACCGCAATGAATAAATTAGTAAGTAGTGATAGATTATAAATCGGTCCAATGACAAAGTGCATTGGTAGGAAGATTAAGCTAAATGTAACTAAAACACCACAGGCACCTATAGATATACTAGCATGACGATTATTAAGAAAGACCTTATAATCGGTCATAAGCCCAGCTAACAGCATGAGCATGAGCACACCAAACTGGCTTAGTACTCGGAGTTCATCTGTGGGTAGGATACCATATGGGGCGAAAAACAACAATATCACGGGCCCAAGCAATATTCCGGCTAATACCTCACCTATTAAAGATTGAAAACCATAACGCTCAAATATATGCCCCAGGGTGCGACCGACTAAAAGAAGTAATACAACGGGTAATAAAAAATTCTCCATTAATCCTCCACCAGCTTAAACTAGTACAACGGTATCTGCGATTGTTCGTTAAGCGGTTCTATATTTCTGTTCCTCCAATCAATATTCTCAATGAATCATTGGGTCATCGACGGTATTTAGATTTTTTAGCACGATCCTCATTCTTTTTATTTCGTTTTGCAGTAAATCGAGCAATGAGTGATAATACAAAACCTACACCGGTAAATGATGTAGTAAGCCACGAGAAGAAATTAGCTTCTTCGCCCTGACTATAGGCAGATATTAATCCGAGAATTAGACCGATTAAACCAAACCCTGCACCTAAAGTAATCAGGATCTTACCTATAATTATATGCTCTTTATAAATTAACAAACCGCCGATAATTACCGTAAGACCGCCTAAGGCCGCGATAAATATTAGGATCCAAAAAATTGTCTCTACTGCCTGGTTAGGGTCACCGAGCATATCTTGTACTATTTTTTTTAGCTCTGTCAAAAACCCAGCCATACCTGTGGTACCGCCTATTAATATCAATATCCCGCCGACTATTGCGAGTCCAGCGGCTGTTTTATTTCGTGTACTCACCGACATATAATAATCAATCCTCAAAATACTTAATGATTATTAAATATTTTGTAATTTCGTATAATTTCTTATACGATAATAATTATTACACTTTCAAAAGTACAAAGTATAGGTGCAGTCATGAAAGTTGGAATAATTGGTTGTGGATTTATTGGAAATACCCTCGCAAATGCCATCGAGGGTATGGATGAGATCGAGGAGCTTTATTTATTCGACCACACAATCAGCTGTACCGAGGGACTTGCGGCGACTTTGCTTAAAGCAAAATCCACCTCAAAAGTAGAAGAGCTGATCACAAAGGCGGACTTGGTAATTGAAGCCGCTTCACAAAGCGCAGTGAAAGAGTATGCACAATATATATTGGAACACGGTAAAGATATATTGATTATGAGTATCGGTGCATTGGTGGATGATAAATTTTGGACCACCTTGCAAAATACCGCAAAAAAGAAGAACTGCCGGATTTATTTACCCTCGGGCGCAATTTGTGGTGTGGATGGGCTTAAATCTGCGTCCATGGCGGTTATCGATGAAATCACCATTGAGACCACCAAACCACCAAAAGGACTCGAGAAAGTTAGGTATATCACCAAACAGGGTATAGATTTGAGTAAACTGAAAAATACACTCACCGTGTTTGATGGTACCGCACGTGAGGCTGTAAAACAGTTTCCAAAAAATATTAACATCGCAGCTTGTGTTAGTCTTGCCGGAATAGGATTCGATAGAACTAATGTGAAGATAATCGTCGATCCTGCCGCTACCAGGAATCAACATAAACTGATATGTCGAGGTAGATTTGGTGAGTTCACATGCAATATAAAGAACATGCCGTCAATGTCAAATCCTAAAACTAGTTACCTAGCTGCATTATCTGCCATCGCAACACTTAAAAAAATCGTAGGCGGTGTTTGGATCGGTACTTAGATACTGCATTAGAATACAATGTAGGATTACTGCGATGTTCTCTATGTTATTGAATTTATAGGATTTATAATCGGATCGTTTCGATTTATCATTAATGTTAATCATTGGTGGGAGGGGGAAGAATCCAACGAGCCCTCAAAACAGCGATTAATTTTTAATTGCTGGGTAAAATCCCAAATTCCCAAACTCAAAAATATCAAATAATAATAAAATAAGTAACTCGCGAATCTTCAATTAATTTAATATATCACTCCATTATCCTCGGGTTCGGGAGCCACTTCGTTAGGCTCTACTTAATTTCCGCTTATCAGGCTCTGATTATATTTCGTTGGTTCAGGTTCGTGTACTTGATTATAGCTCTTAACCCCGATCCTGATTAAACAAAAATAAATCAGAGCCCGCTCCTATTTCAGTAAAAATAAATCAGCACCCGATCTCGAAAAGTGATAATATGACGAGTGAGGAATAATCCAAACGAACCCTCATACCCTCGCACCAGTGATTGATATAATCATGAAAGCAAAACGATTTCACCCTCCTACCAACGATTATAATCTTCATAATATTATTGTGGTCGATGAATAACTATCGGACATCCCGACAAAAAAGCATTAAATATAACATCCCGATATGTAAGCATCAAATCGAACATCCCAACATCTAAGCATATTATCTAACATCTAAATATCTTTCATCTATTAACCTACAGACAACAACATAGGTAAAACGCAAAACCTCAATTAAGTAATTATAATCATCTGGTGTAGATATTAATGACCGGCAATATAATACTTTTAAAGGCCCGAGCCTGGGGGTGCAAGATTAAAAGCACCATCTCAGCAGATTTGGTACTGGAAAAGGACCAGATTAAACAAGGCGAGGACCTTAATTTGAAATTGCAAATAAATTTTAATCCCGATGACTTACCAAAATCATTGGAGATTACTCAGGAAAAGGAGCATGGTCAAGGGTTTGTACTTGACACGCCCATTCGTCATGAGATTACCACGGATTCGGCAACTTTAGCCATCTCGCTCAAATATATTGATGGTAATACCGGCGATTACATAATCGATGTTAATTTCAGGCATGCAGAATTCGGCACACAACTCGCCGATGTACTGCAAGTACCATTTTCTCTAAGTACCCCTAAGATTGATATCAACTATTGTCAACCAGATATTCCACGAGTATCAAACGGTAAGGATTTTAATATAAAAATAGGCTTAAACTCGCCTGCGCCGCAGAAGATACGAGGGATCGTGTTTGGTCGGCTGGTTTCTGCGGGTGGGCTAGTACATCAAATGTATGAACTAGAACCTAAACGCATTTCCATCGTCGGAGAAAAAGAAATAACCTGGCATGTGACCATCCCACATGATGAAACAAAGACAGGCTTGTTAAACGGTATCGTCGAGTTCAAATCAAAAGATACCTTTTCCAAGAAAGAGTTTGAAGGTCTGATCGAGATTAGGCAGACTAGATCATTACGGGTAAACACATTAAATTGTTCAACTACAGTTGCATCCGCCGAGGACGAGGTGGAGTTAAAAGCTGAGATGGAAAATATTGGATTAGAAGAAATTAATTTTGAGATTAATCTTGAGATCATTAATAAGGAACAAAAGCAAAAAGAGCAGAAAGTAAATGGTCAGAATATAAAAACCGAAGAATCATCAGCGTCGGCGGGTATTGAGCCGACTTTAGACCAACGGTGGGTATTACCAAAACAGGTGCTGAAGTTAACACCAAATAGTAAACAATTAATAATGTGGTCCTGGAGATTGCCCAAGAATATTTCGATAGGGAAATATTTTGTAAATGTTCATTGGAAAGATTTAGTTACAAACGATACTAAGAGTTACTCCCAGGAACTAATTGATGTTGAAAAACATCATGTTGTTAAGATATTGGATGCAATTCCTTCAAGTGGTTCGTTTAGCATCGGCAGCGACGCCCAAATCAAAATTATATTGTCTGATTCAGGAACTCGCACAAATGAGGAACTAATGATTGATTGCCGGATATTTGATATTCTAAATCAGGAAATTTATAACAAATTTTCTTCGATTAAAATTAAGAAAGAGATAACTGAACTCGATTTAGTTTGGTCTACCCCCACCAATCTAGAGGGGGGTAAATATGATCTTTTGGTGTTTGTTAAACTCGGTGATTCCGAACTATCAAAACGTAGATTCTCTAAAATCCTTAATATAGAATTACCTGTTAAACTTGAAGTACATTTAACGCTCCCAGGCACTTTAAAAGTTGACCATGAGTTTACACAATATTTACTCGATAACGAAGAGATAATAGAAAAAATCAATCATCGAACATTATCTATTTATCGCTTAAATTCAAACACCCATTTATTCTTATTGAATAACGAACTAATCACTCATTCATTCGAAAATAAATCCTCACCCGTTGAGCTTCAGTTATTTGGTGAAGCATTATTCAGTTATTTAATAACTCAAGGGTATCTTACTTCCAAAGTGGTTAATAATGAATTGGATTATTGGTCAAAATTGTGTTATTCCTGGTCTAATCTTGTACTCTCAGGTGAACACTATTTAAAGATTAAAAATGTTTCAAAGTTAAATGAATTAAGCGCCCAGAAACCAAACACATTAGTTTGTGAAAAGATCTTACGAATCATTTTAAATAATTTTCCAAACCATGCCGATGTCAACCGCCGGCGCATTAAAACCGCTAAATCGTTCAAATTAAACAGAGTTTTTTCTGACGCGGTTATTACGAATAAAAAGATAACTGGTTTAGATGATTTTAAATTGGTTTCATCCGCTATAAAATATTTAGCAAATTTTTCTATAAAACAAGATTTACCAAATGCTAAGCATAAACATAAGACGCATGCCAAACATCAAAAAAAGGATATCCATTTGTTAGATGATTTGAAAAAGATTTTTACTACTTCGATTTTATTTCGTAAAAAAGTATATTCAAACAAGCTCCAAAAGAGATTCAATCGTACTTTAGCACTTTGGTTGAATGATGTGAGAAAAGAGCGTATTCATCGCAAACCAGATAATAATACACATGCTATCTTAAGAACAGGCTATAGTTATCTATTATTACTATTTATTAATGAAATAATTAAAATTTTAAAGACTGTAAAACGAGAAAAATATATCTCACCACCGAAGTTTGACAAATTGGTTTTATTCGAAATTTTATATTATTTTTTTCTTATGAATTATTCCAATGCCCAAGCGAAATTAAATCCGTATTTAGATAAAGAAGAAACCACCTCTGAACTCAACCGTGCTTTCGTTGAGCTTAAGAAAGTTAACCAAACCTATTGGCTTTTTCATAA
>CBFDAW010000118.1:0-7549 GCA_965602865.1 uncultured Thermoplasmata archaeon | reverse complement strand
TATTTGATTGTATTGAATTTAACGGCAGATTTATATATACTGATATTTCTTCATCAAATATATTATTTAATATTTCGGGTAGCGCAGTTTGTATATTATTGTGAGGTATCATTGATATTTTTCCGGTCAAATCGAATGAATCCAAACTTAGTAAACAGCGAATGTAAAAATATTTATTTATTGACTTCCAATGTCAGACCATGTACAATCTTGACTATTTAGAAGCAGATTTACATTCTTGCAAGCTCTGTGAATGGCGCTGCGGCGTTGATAGGTTAGTAGAGTATGGTAGTGATTCAAAGCTCATTAATAATAATGAGGCTCCAAATATTAAAAAGCACTATGGTGTATGTGGCAGTACAATCCCCCAAGTTGCGTCATCACAGTTGCATCCCGCACCACCGGCATCTTTTGATGCGTTCCTTACTGGTTGTAATTTTCGATGTTTATTTTGTCAGAATTGGTCAATTTCCATGTTTGAATCAAAAACAAGTGGCTTGAGAAATACCATAGAAGGGTATTACGACCCACGACAATGGGCAGAGCTCGCATTAGCGTGGTTGAGCACGGAATGGGCAAAATTGATCAAAGCGGATAGGCTGTTCTTTACCGGTGGCGAGCCAACTTGTGCACTTCCGTGGATAGAAGAAGTGGTTCAAGCTGCGCGCCAGATCATTCCGGAAACTAAAATTAATTATGATACGAATGGTTTTTTTACCAAATCATCCCTAAAACGTATTCTAGCTTTCACTACTTCGATCACATATGATTTAAAAGCGTTTACTCCCGCACTTTTCAGTGCATTGACCGGTGCAGATGTGAAACCAGTATTACGTAATCTAAAATATATAATTAAAAATGCACCTGAGAAACTTTGGGAAGTACGGGTAATTGTGATCCCCGGTGTCCATGAAGATGATATTCCATGCTTATGCAAATTCATTGCTGATCTGGACACTAATGTTAAATTGAATTTTTTAGCATTTCGCCCAAATTTCATCATGGAATCTTATTTTGGAGCCACTGAAGAACTATTAGAACATTGTCTTTCGGTTGCTCAACAGTGTGGGCTGAAGAATGTAACAATTAGCGGTATACCAGGCTTACCTGGAAAGTTACCAAAATACATCCCGGTTAAGGATATTATGAATAAGTATAATTTGCCGAGAAATATTGCACTTCCTCTGGGATTTGCGAAATGGGCGGGATGCAACCGGGAAATTAGAAATTGCGGTTCCTGTTCCGTGCGAAATAATTGTACGATCAAGAAATACCAAGCAAAAGAGTTTATTTGAAATTCTAATGGTTGTGTTCCTGTGCTTTGGACAGCTTAGGTTAATCTGATTCCAGCTCATAAAAGAACATAGGGCCCCATAGTAATAATAATAATAAATAGAATTAAAATTAATAATGCCAGCGAGAACGAGAGAAGATTAATAAATGCTACACGATTTTGCTCCTCCATTGCTGGCCGCAGCCGTTTAAATCCCAATAATACATTAATCCAGAATAAATAATAAAATATATTTGCCAGTATCCAGAATAACGAGGCAGGTAGTACGGACATCGGTCCTGTTATCTCATAAGCGTCAATTAAAGGAGAATGGAAAGGTAAGATTTTAGAGTCCATGTCCATTGGTAGAATGAATGTATATTGCAATAAATTGTACCTCCTTTGTTGGGCATCATTACCCGCACTCATCACGGGGTGAGCCAAACTCTCCTTGAACTCTTCCGCACCATTTGTTCCAACACCTAAAAATCCTTTACCCTTATCCTCTTCACGAGCGGTATTATTAAATTTATCTGCTAATGTGATATTTTCAAATCTGATCTTTTTATTATTATTAAAAGCTATTATGTTTAAAGTATCATTACCTTTTTGAGTAGATAAAAATTGGCTAAAATCTTCAGGACTCTTGATTTTAATAGATTCAACAATACTCCCGTTTGCATCCAGGTCCTCCAACGTGATCAGCACCATACCCGGTTTGATTCCGGCTTCTTCGGCGGGGAAGTCTTCAGTGACGTTCAATACAATTACCCCATCTTCCACCGGCGCAAGCGATGCTATGAACACCCAAGAGAAGATGGCAGCAAATATCAAACCAAAGACAATATTACTTGTAGGCCCCACCGCAAAGATCCTCAACCGGTCGCTCCTTTTTAGGTTTTCGAGCTCTTTCTCATCAGGCTCCACGAACGCACCAATGGGTATTATACACAGCAGTAAACCCAATGATTTCAATTTGATCTTAGCCCGTCGCGCAAGTATGCCATGGGAAAATTCGTGCACTATTATTCCAATTGCCAAAGCAAAAATACCGTACCAAAAGGGGATAATAGGATTGATTCCTGGGAGTACCAATATATTCTGAATCGGTACATGTTCGATACGAATACTAATTGTAGTGATTGCACCCAGTAAAACGGTGAAGAACATGAACACCATGGCAACAATACAAAGAACGATTGCAAAGTTTCCGTACAACCGCCAAAAAGTACGTCGATGTGATAACCTATCGAGGAACTCACGTCCACGTTTGGTCCGCCACATGATAATAGGACCGAATAATGAAATATTATATTTTTTAAATATTCCGAACTTTTTAAGACAATATATAATGGCAAAATAAATTACGAAAATTGCAAGTACTATTAAAATCCAAAACAGCATTCAGTACACCTGATATATACTTTAATTATTTATTTTGAATAGATTAAGGCTTCAATTAGAATATCCCGCACCGACCTTTAAGTTTTTTTAGTATAATAACTTTGTCGAATTGAATCAATCCTCCGATGTGGCTGAATATGATTTTATAGTTGAATTATGGGAGTGCACTACAGTGTGATTCGATTAAAAAGATGTTTTGGGTAATATTGATTTAATATACAAAAATAGATAAAAGATTGGATGGTTTGAAGTTATAATGTTGGGTTTATTAAAATAATTAGTCATGGATTTTATTCTGCTTCTTTGTTATTGTGCGTCTGCCAGGCTTCCTCGGTTAGGTCATCGTATATTTTATAAATACTCTCTCTTCTTTTTTCTACACGTTTCGCCTTTGCCAACCGTAGGATTTCATTTTTCTTTAACACCCAATAATGAATTCTCCAGATCTTACCTTTTTGTATAGTAACCTCATCACGCAAAGTACTTAGCAATCCTTCTTCCTCGAGCATATAAAATACATCACGATCCTTTGTATTTAATTTATTATCTGAAACATAATCATCATACCCAAAAAAGTTCATGAGGTACTCTGCAAGTTTATCTATGTTTTCTTTGCTCATTCCTTTCTTATATAATTTGAATGTCAAAGCTTTCCTAAGCTCTTCCATTGTAAGGATTTCATCCAATGACTATCCTCCGCAAATGATTTTTCCCACCGATAATTACAATAAGTAATAATCACCGTTTTTACTCACTTCTTTCAATTTTTCGTAACGCTATACCTACTTACTAATCTATTTACTTTTTGGTATTATTATTGATATTAAATAAATTAGAATTGAGGAATTTGATATGAAAATTGCAGTACAAATCCTACCAAATATTTATTAAATACTTCTATTCATATCTAATGATTAGGTAAATTATATGTTTACATCAATTTATGTAACTATCAACTCGGAACATGAAGCAAAAGGCATTGCTAAGAGTTTACTGGATAAAAGACTTATTGCGTGTGCAAATATATTCCCGATCAATTCTTTATATTATTGGGAAGGAAAATTCCAAGAAGACAAAGAGATAGCCATAATAATGAAAACCCGATCTAGACTCGTGGAACAGGTTATCGCCGAACTTTCAAAAATACATTCTTATGATGTGCCTTGCATTGTATCATGGGATATTTCGCAGGGAAATAACGAATATTTCAGATGGATCGAAAAGGAAACCATAGAGCCATCAGTTGATAAATCCTCAAAACAATTAATAAAAAAGATACCGAGAATGAATAACTCGAAAGAAAACAAATAGTAATTCACCTACAGAGGATTCGATTTTATTTATTAATCGGATTCGTCCCCGTAAAATACAATAGGCGGTTTTTCAATCATTCCAATTAATAGATTAGACCAGGTTAGTTTCCTAAGTTTAATTTCCGAGTTGAATTTGAAGGAATATTTGCCAATATTTTTAAAATCAAAAGCAACAAGAATAATTTGCCGTGCATTAAAATGCGCCGCCAAAAATACCGCACGATCGCCATCGGTAAAGCCGCCAAAATTGTATATATTATTTTTTTCATCAGGTTGTGCTTGTGTGGTTCCCAATAGATTGCTTTTGAATTTCGGCACCCAGTGGTTTAACGCATCAATATTATCACCATGGGCATGAATAATAATAGTTGCCCCCTGTTCATTTGCATTTATCTGATCGGGTATGTAACCGTCCAAATCCGTAACAATAATATCTGGCACAATACCCTTATTCATTAACGGTGAAGTGGCACCATCTGCCGCAATTATAACTCCCTGAAAATCCGAATTTTCAATGTCCGTTTCTAAAGTTGGTCCCGCACCAAAAATGTTTATTTGTTTATCTTCTATTAATTCCAACAAGTTACTATTAGTTTGGACCTCCTTTGATTTAAGTAATTTTTTAAGTATGTTTGCAGCATCTTCGTCCTTGTTACGATCAAACTCGAAATCTGCTAGGATCTGCTTATAGATCGGTTCCCATTCAATAAACCTCATATTTTACACACGGCCTTTTGATTCCATCCACGCTTTTAACTGTTCTTTCTTTTGTTGCGAAGTTTTCACAGCATCTTCTATTGCGGTTTGGATAATATTACTATTATTTGGCTCAACGTCTACAATCTTTTTGATCGGAGTATACGGCTCTTCACGATATCGAGGTATAAGCTTGATTATGCGTGAGCCTGCTAACGGGTCCTTCGAGTTAGATGGCTGATTTGGATCCGTTTTTATTAGTGAAACATTTGATTCTTCAATTAATTGCCCACTCGTTATTTTAGGGTCTTGATATAAACCCTTTTCGGACTTATATTTAGCCTCCTCTTCAATCTTTTGCGCATCCTTAGAGTTTTCTTCCACACAGCCTATGATTCCCGCAGAGAGACCACTTTTGTGTACGAATTTCAATAACTCATCAACATTATTCTCGGGCAGGATCAATAATAAAGCGTCTATCGATATACCCAACGGATCGATTTTGAGCTTTGTTAGCATATTTAATACCTTAGGATTGATCAATTTATGAAATTCACGCTCAAACAGTGTAATACTCACGCCTGCCATCTTTGCAAGCTCAAATGCATCACCACGAATGCCACCATTTGTTATATCCGTTAATGCGTGAATATTTTTAACCAGCGGAGTTTCTATTAATTTCTGACCCAGTGAAATAACCCTGAGGTTTATTGTCTCTTTTACAACCTCAGAAAAACTATTGTATAATGCTGTTGTGGCAATAGATCCCCCCCCACTTCCTTCGGTCATCACCAACACATCACCAGCTTTTATATCGCGGCGTGGCGTAAGATTTTGACCAAATCCCACACAACCAACACAACCTGTCATTCTGTCCCCTAAAACCAAATCACCTCCGATACGTAGCGTACTACCAGAAATCAATGGTATTTTGGAAAGTTCACTAACTGCTGCTATCCCCGCAGTATAATCGAAAATCTTCGCAACATCACCATCATTTGCCAGATGGATATCACTGAACAACGCTTTTGGTTCACAACCCATAACCAATGTATCACGAATGGTGGCGCGTGCAACATGGAAACCGGCAATGAACGGAAAATGACTTAATCTTGAGTGCATGCCATCAACGGAGACTATAATATAGTCCTTTCCTACCTGCACCACCCCGCCATCATCTTGATCACGAGCATCCACAATGATATCTTGATTATCTATTAATTCGGCAAGCTTGTGATGTATGAAAAAATCACCCTTACCTCTGCAACCGAGTCCCGTATGTTCGGCGGTATACCCAGAATGTTTGAAATTGCATAAGTCCCGAATGAATTTATCGGATATGTTCTCTGTATTGATTATCTCAGTTAATATAGCATCTGCTTTAGCCTTTGAACCGGTTAAATGAGTTAATTCTTTTTCGATTTTATTTTTTGGAACACCCGTATTATACAGCTTTCTTGCGTGCCCTTCAAGGTCCAACATTAAACCTCCAATTAGATAATAGTCGATAATTGGTCATTATTCATAATTAAATTAGGGGGTATATCAAACTATAGAATAAAATAATTATTGAATTTAATCAAACTTAATCCAATCCATTATCTCACGGAATATATTAAATACTAAATGCACATTTCAATCAATCCAATCATCATGAGGATGTCATTATTTAATATAATATCGAGGCGCGTTAATGACGGCCGCAGAACGTAATAAAGTCGGTCATAGGGATAGATATGCTCGTGAGGTCACCGACAAGGATTTCAATACCGAGCTAACGGTTGCAGGCTGGGTGCATGAGATCCGAAACCTAGGTGGCATTGCATTCATTCTATTACGGGACCGTAGTGGAATTTTGCAGATCACGGCAATTAAGAAAATGCTGGGGGATGAATTATTTAAAGAATTCACAGATCTACCAAAGGAATCGGTAGTTGCAGTCTTTGGAACCGTGCAACCTAATGAGAAAGTAAGCTCCGGTTTTGAGATCCTGGCAAAACAAATAAATGTTCTGGGCATCGCAAAATCACCGTTACCCCTAGGCGTCTCTGACGAGGATAAAGCCGAGCTAGACACGAAACTTGACACACGACTCGATTCACGCTTTCTGGACCTGAGGAAAACTAATATTGCGGCTATATTTAAAATTCGGTCAACTGTGCTGAGTGCGGTTCGCCAGCATTTCGAAGTCGAAGGTTTTATCGAGATACAAACACCAAAAATAGTAGCAACCGCCACCGAGGGCGGCACCGAGCTATTCCCGGTACAATACTTCGAGCAACCAGCGTATTTAAACCAATCACCACAATTATACAAACAGATCATGATGTCTTCAGGGCTCGACCGCGTGTTCGAAATCGGTCCTGCGTTCCGTGCCGAGGAACATGATACCGTGCGGCATTTGAACGAGTTCACATCTATTGATATGGAGATGGCGTTTTCCGATGAAGAGGATGCTATGGGTGTGCTCGAAAGATTAATACAAAAAAGTATCAAAAAGATTTTAAAAGAGAATTCACAAGAGTTGAAGCTATTGAATGTCAATCTTGAAGAACCCGAGCTGCCATTAAAACGTATTAAATACGCCGATGTCCTGGGATTAATAGAAAAAGATGGTCTGGAGATACCATGGGGCGAGGATATACCCATGGAAGGCATGCATATAGTAGCCAAATCTTACCCTACTTTCCATTTTATAACACATTGGCCAAGCGCTTCCAAGCCATTTTATGCCCAACCGTTCGACTCTGACCCTAAGCTATGCCGCGCCTTTGACCTGAATTACGGTGCCAAGGAGATCACCTCAGGGGCACAGCGTGTGCATGACCCTGAACTTTTAAAATCTAACCTTCGCGATCAAAAT
>CBFDAW010000117.1:0-7597 GCA_965602865.1 uncultured Thermoplasmata archaeon | reverse complement strand
AGCGGCTGCCTTTACAGATTCCACTACACCAAACTCATCACCTTTTGTAATGGTTGAGCCAACCTCGGGAGGTTCGACATATACGATATCCGTAAGCTCATGCTGGGCGAAATCTGTGATTCCAATCCGGCCGGAATCACCCTCTAACTTTAACCATTCACTAGTTTCAGTATACTTTAACTCATCGGGGAAATTAAGTTTCTCGATTTCATCAGCCTCTCCCATGAAATCCACCTCTATGAAATTTATTGAATAATTTAAATCGGATATTAGTTCAATCGGGTAATGTTATGGTTATACATGAATTTTATGATTAATGATGGAATTGCATTGATTAAATCTATAGGGTTTTTTAATAAAATGGAGATTATACTATGATGGATTAAAAACTATTTTGATCGAAAGTATATATTGAATTATTTCGTCATATTATAAAGATATATCTCAAAACATAAATATCTTAAGAATTATTTAGGTAATTAGTTGATTTGTTGTAAAAATATGAAAATAGAACTCTTCAAACTAACCATTAATGCGGTGAAATTCATTCTATACGTTGATTCTATTTAGAATTGGTTCGACAATAAAAACATTGGAGGATGAGAGTTGATCGAAGAAAATGAAGAATTGATAGCCAAAATCCAACTGGAATACACTTCTGGTACCAGCATAGCAATCGCAAAGAACGAAACCGAATGGGATATTGGCCTGCTATATTTCACAAACAAGAATTTATGGTTTATTAATTCCAACCGTGACCGCACCCAGGTGCCATATATTGATATCATTAGCTTAGACAATGTAAAACCCAGAACCTCTGATAAAAAGACGAAATTTACCAAGGTGTTAGATGCTAGCCATGTAGTAAATATTGATTTTAAAACAGAAATGGAGAATAAGAAAGTAATCCGAACGATCCAGCTCTCGGCAGCGAAAGAGATATTAAAAGCATTGTGCAGTCAAATGCAAATTCGACTTGAGCGTCGTACCAAGAAGAAAACGGGTGTGCATAAGCTCGGCAAAAATGAACTGCTTCGGCGGCTTGCCGTGCTTATTCAGCTTGAGATTGATGATGAGGAAAAGTTAGAATATTTTCTTGGTATTCCTGAGCGCGACCTCGTAAATCTTATGATTGAACGAAATCGAATACTACAAAAAGTCGCTTAATATTGCGTTTGAATGACCTATAAATATATTAAAATGTATGAATTGGTGAGATAAGTGACTGAAGTAAATCTAATACATAAATCAGATGTGTATTTCGATGTGCTTGAACCCAAAATCGACAAACATACTGCGACCATACCATCGAAAAAACCAATGCATCATGGTGAGATCTATATTTATCAGAATCAAATATTTCTCTATGATGGTAGACACTGGTACAGAGCCGATATTATGGATATAAAGGGAATAAAATCGCTATCACATCTTAAGGGAATACTAATCCAATTTTGGGACTTTAATCTGATATTGTCCTGTAATGAATATCCACATCTATTAGCGTTACGTGACTTTCTATTCTTAGCCCATAAGAATATCAATGTTAAGGATATAATGATTTCAGACACACAGCCAACAGGAGGGGGATACTAATGAGTACCGAGGGTGTTCAGGAATCTGCGAAGGGCTTTGCTGAGCTTATGAATAATTTTAATAAACTAACTGAAATGGAATCCAGAATTGAAACCGCGATTAAACACTCTAAGGTACCCTGGCAAGAGACTCGGAAGTTCCTAAAAGGATTGGATATCAACCAAGTACTTAACACACCACTATCACAATTTATAAAGGATCTTTTTCATGAGATCGGATTGGGGAAACTTGAGCTATCAAAAAAGGGTAATTTTCATTATGTTTACCAAATTAAAGACTGCCCCGTCTGTAATTTATTTAAGGATGTCCCGGAGAAAAAGGTTTGCGAGCCAACCGTGGATGCGATCTACCGGTTCTTTTCTGAGGATCTCGGTCTTGAAGGGGAAGTACAAGAGTCAAAATGTATTAATGTTGGTGATGAGTATTGTGAATTTATAATGGACCTCCAGCCTTTTCAAGTATTCGATATTGCTCTTGATGAGACCGATGTGGATATCTTAAAAGAGGTCTCGGAGCACGAGTCAGTTGACCTAAAAGTTCTCTCAGATAAACTGGGACTTGATGAAGATGAGGTGCGGACGAGGTTAACTTTGATGCAATATTATGAGATTGTAAATGATGATTACACGATTTCGGAGGTTGGAAAAACTTTCTATAAATACAGATTGAATAATCCACCCAAGGAAGAAGAGTATTTCGATCCACCATGGCGGAGTATGACTGAACTCACTAGCACTATTGCTGCCACTCAATCCTTTGCCGAGGCGCTCGTAGTAGTTTCGGAAGAAGAAAAACTACCCTGGGATATGGATGAGTCAGAGCTGGTGGATATTAAAGAGCGAGCTAAGGATAAAACTAGTTTTGCCGAACTGTTATCATCGGAGATTATCGATGAATCCGATGATACGGATAGCCAAGAAGATATAGGTGAGAGTCATAAAGAAGATGGAACCGATAAAAAAATTAAAGATGATGATGATGAAAACTGAAATTCATAGGAGGAATGAGGTTGGGTAATGAGAAAGAAAAGCGAATACCAACAGGGATCTTTGGCCTTGATCAGATATTAGAAGGTGGTTTTAGAGATAAGACCGCAGTTGTGATCGTAGGTGCTAGTGGTACAGGTAAAAGTACATTTGCCATGCAATTCTTAATGCATGGTATCAAACATGGTGAACAGGGGTTATATGTGACCATGGAAGAGAACCCTGACCAGATTATACGCGAAGCCGATTTATTGGGCTTTGACATGGAAAATCATTATGAAAAAGAGTTATTCTTTATCCATCTTAAAGGTCGAAATTTCAAAGACATGATTAATGAACAGTTACCTAAACTGGTAAAAGCCCGTCAGGATTATGCAGTAAACACGCGCGTAGCCATCGACCCGATGACGCCCGTGATTTGGGCGGTACCGGAAAAACAGAACCAACGTGAGTTGATCGGCAAACTGTTCACTGTTTTAAAGAACCTGGGGGTTGTAATGGCAACGGTAGAGGAACATGCTAAACCCGGTGAAACCATTGGTGAAGATGTACTATTACCAATTTACCTAGCAGACGCCGTTGTTCACTTGGATTATCATCCAATCGGTGGTGCATTCAACCGTACTTTACAAATTGTAAAGATGCGTGGGAGTGCACACGGCGAAGGCGTCTATCCATACATATTTGCCCGAGGTGCCGGTGTGATCGCCCGCACCAGCGGCGAAGAGATCCGGAGAAAAGAGCGTAAAAATTACGATCAGATCTTTGATGATGCTATTGCCACTGCGAAACAGCTGAATGCGCCTGAATTCTTCATTGAAAAACTCGAATATATGAAGATAAACTGGATTTACGAATACTCACCCGAAGAGAGCTTACAGATCATGTTCAGTACATTTGGTTTAAAACAGTGATGGATGCAACTGGCTATTTACTCATATTTATTTAGGATATCAAACTTTAAATTGTAACCTTAACCCTAAACCTGGAGGTGCTTACGGTTGGAAAAAACTATGGAAGCCCGCGATGTCGGGATGCTAAAGTACCTATTAGATACCGAGCTATCGCGACTCAAGGATGAAGCCCAGCTCGACCTAGCATTGTTCATGGGTGTTGATGGTAGGATATTCTCGTCTTACATACCTTTTGATCTCGATGCAGAACAATACTATTTATTGAACCTTGTCCACGGCAATCTCCCACATGTATGTGCCCAGCTTAGGCAAGAGAACATGAAGCTCTCCATTCAGCAGTATGATGAGGGTATAATAGTAATCTCAGGCATCGGTGAAAACGCATTTCTAGCTTGCCTAATGAGCAAAAAAAATAATATTTCAGACATAGAAAACCAGCTTAAACCCATTGTAAAATCCTCTGCTGTGTTAAAGCATCTATTTGAGATGCGGCCACTGAAGGCGGATGAGTTATCAACATACTCTCCAGATGTAGCCGAAGAACTGAATAAGCTTAGTCGTTTATTGTTCAAAGAACGATTCACTTATACTAAAGAATATAAAAAGAATCTTGATATTTTAGATATAATCAAGCATAAATTGGCAACTGTTTTGGGTGGCAAAGGTGCGGTAAACGAAGTTGTGACAATGACATTCAATGAGATGGGCATGCAAATGGGTATGATGAAGAAGAATGATTGGATGATTTTCCTAGAAAAGGTCATTGATGATCATGTTCGTATATTAAGCAGTGAAATCGTTGCGGATGAATGCAAACGAACTTGGATACCTGAGATCCAAGCGAAGCTTAAGTCGTTTGTATAAACTAATTTTGCAGTTTCCTTAAGCTATACCACATTTTAGATCATAATCCTACTATTGCAAAATTTATTATATTATGTTGATGATTATTTGATAATGCCAAAAACACGAAAAACTAAGAAAGCAAAAGTTAGGATGAACTTAGAAAACGACAAGGATTATAGTAATTTACCCGAACCCCAGCTAAAAGCAGAACTCGAAGCAGAGCTAAAAAGACTGCAAGAAGAATATAGGCGGCAGAAAGAAATCACCGGCGAATTGGAGCAAAAACGAGAAAGCATTCAAACTGATCTGGGTCCACCGGTCGTACCCGCACCTGCTAATACAGCACTCAATGTCCCGGAGTATCCTGAAATATATTCTACCGAGCAGAGGTTCGATCAAGCATACTTAAACGACGTGGGAATCGATAAAGAGTTCATAGATTCTATTTCCAAGGTAAAAGATGAGCTTTCAGAACTCAAAGTCAAATTAGAAACAAAACTCGACCGGGAGGCAATAGAAAATATAAAAGAGTTGGAAGAAGAAAAAAATGAGATGACAAATGATATTGCTCGGGTCGATAAAAAAATATTAAAAATGAGTAGGGATATAGAAAAGACCGATCAAAAACTGAGTGATATACTACTTGATTTAGGTTTCGAAGAGAGCCTGGAGATCAATAAAATACCTTATCATATTTTAGCACTGGTCTACGAGACGATTTTGAATGACATAATAAATAGAATAAAGCATTCCAAAGGTTCTCAGGATACCGAGACGATGGTTCTCAAAATCCTAGAAAACATTAGATCACATACCAGCGGCGGCGAATTATTCAAATACGAGCAAAATAGGATTAATATCCCGGATCTGCCACAATATCTGGCAAAAAAATTAATTTCTCCAAAACAAACACATATTACTTATAATTCAATAATGGAACGATTATTAGAATATGTCCCTGGTTATATACCAAAGAATTTCAAGGCAATGATAAAGATTAAAAGCCAGGAATACGCCCTGGATACTATTAATAAGTTGGATAAGCACTTTGAATCTTTTACGAGTCAATTTGATGAGATAAAAATGAATGTAAATAAATTCTTATCAAAATATAAAAACTGGGAAACTTCACAGCAATTTTATAAAGAAGAGTTGAAAAATCTTAATATTCATATTACAAACTTAACCAACCGTATAGATAAACTCCCGGAGATAATCGATGAAAAACTGGACGAGAAATTACATGAGAATCTGACCGGATTGCAGATGGGAAAGAATACCAAATCAGTCATTTCCACGGATGCTGCTGATGCTGAACCACCGACCGAGGTCGAAGAAGACACCAAAACAGTATCGAATAATGGTTTTGATCTGGAGGCGGGTTCAGGCACTATAGTACTGGGCGACGAAGAAACTGAAGCGAGTCGGTCAAGTGTGGGGGTGCCAGGTGAAGTTGAACATGATGAAAGTTTTGAAGAGAAAAGATCAACAAAGAAGGGCTCCGATTCGAAAGAACATAAAAAGGAAATGACCACATCCAAAAAGAAGGCGTCCAAAAAGGATAAAGGAACTAGCAAAGAGATTAGTAATTAAAAAACCTCCGAACCTTAGTTTCAAATGAAGTTATTTATTCACTTTACAGTATTTTAACTTTCGAATTATATTTTTCATATCTGGTTGCTGTTTTCTTCAATATCTTAGCATTTATTCTATGGCATGTATAGTAACTGAGAACACGGAAAAGTGTCCTCAATTACTTATCATGCCATAGTGATATCTGTGCTAACAATAACTTTTTATACTCGAATTTTCATATTCTTATTCCATATTTAATAAATTATAGGTGAAATTTATGTTAGATGTTGCATTAATTTCTTTAATTCAAGATATGAGTGAAAAAGCCGGTATTGAGGGTACTATTCAATATTGGCAGCGAGTAGGTGAAAGTCTAGCTAAACGAATGGGTAAAGAAGCATACATGGGCTGGCCATCTTTTAATGTAGCATTACGTGAGGGTAGAACCGCATTTGCCATTGAAGGAGAGGTTAGTGCTTTAACCGATCTTGCCATTACCGATGAAGATGGAGATGTGGTGGGTTATATATATGCGCTTAAGGAATGCGTATTCAAACCTACTATTTTACGAATCATGGACAGTATCGGCGAGATGCCCTCTGCCGATGCTGAGGTAGCTCATGAGTATAATATTACCATTCGCAACACCGCCGTATGTAATTTTTGTGTAATCCACCAGAAATTCCGCGAAGAGGTGGCAAATAATATTACAATTGCCGATCAATTATTAGAATGTTCACAACTGGCTAATAAAGGTTTCACCGGTGAGGTGAAAATTGTGGAAGAAGCTCTTAATAGAATCGGTATCAACCCAGAATTTATTAGAAGTCTATTACGTAACTATATTTGTGTTTTCTCTCTTATAATACGCGAAGCCAAGATCAAAGGGGCTGAAAAAGAAAGTAAGGAGGAATCCGAATGACCGATGAAGAAAAAGAGATTAAAGTCGAATTACCCAGTAGAAAAAAAGAAATGATCGAAGATAACCCCTTCGTTGATGTCTCTGCTTTCCTATTTTTAGAGGACATCGCCGATAAACAAGGTGAAGCTGGGATGAATAATTACTTAGTGAGTCTTGCTTCATCACTAGCCAAAAGTATGCCCGAAGAAGAATATGATACCTGGTCATCATTCTTGGAATCTTTACGTAACCGCGTGTCCATATTATCCACTTTTGAGAAAAAACTAATCACACCTACCGACTATTGCATAGTCTCTGAAGAATGCCATTATAAAAGAGGTATGTTAGAATATATTAAACGAATAGGGGAACTTTCCCAACAGCATTTTAAGGTCGCGGAATACTTTAATCATACTGTCAAATCCGCAGCCTTGACCACATGCTGTGTGATTTGCCAGACATTCAGGAACTTTTCGATCCAGCGAATCTCCGTGGACGGCAGGAATGTCAAGTATGCTCAATTAGCCGCGGTATTATACGATGGCACACAAAAACGCGCCCCTGATGAATGGTTACCCATATTATTGGAAAAAGCCAAAATTTCTTTAACTAAACTTAATATGTTATTAAGAAATAACGAATGCATTTGGATGGTATACCCAGAAATTAAATAAATTGAGTTTACAAATTTGAGATATTTTAAGCTTCTGTCATCTGGATTATTTTTCAATTTATTTAAAAAGATAGCTATTAGCATTGGTAATAATACACTAAAAGTA
>CBFDAW010000116.1:0-7607 GCA_965602865.1 uncultured Thermoplasmata archaeon | reverse complement strand
GAGGCTTTGGATATGCAGCCATAATCCTGTGCGCATAAACAGGGAGTTTAGGTATAAGGAGATGTTAAATGTGATCAGAAAAGTGAATAAATTTAGTAAAACAAGTTTTAGTATTATTGCAGTTATATTATTGGTGTTGGTAAATATTTGGACAATTAGATTGCCAGAGGTTAAAGCTGATGGTGGGCCTGGAGCAAATGATATAATTTTAATTGAAGTAGAGAATGAAAATTATTATCGTCACTCAATACAAATACTAAATGATAATGGAATTGCTGAGGTAATAAAAGCACACCCCAGTATTGGCGGTTATAATTTTTTTGATAATAGAATAATTCTCTACGAAGGAACTTATAAATATTATTTTAGGGCAAGATCCACAATTGGTTCAACAATATCAATTGGTGTTTACGATAGTACAACTGGGGATCTCAATTTCAAAGAGGAATTCTTACTATCAAAGGAATATCGATGGTATATGAGTGATAATTTTCAAATATCTTCTAGCCCGCAAGAGGTCAATGTTTGGGCTCATACTAGATATTTTGCAGAATATATAGACAAAATAATGTTGATACGATGGAAAGATGATTTTGATCAAAAAATTAGTGGTACCTTTGGTCAATTAAATATGAATCAAGTCATATCAGATCCAACTGTAGATTCAGATGGTGATGGAATTTTAGATCAACCAAGTGGAAGTAGTACAGAAGATCAAGAATTCAATGAAAATGCATGGTGGATAGAAGCGGAACATGTTAGACTTGCTAACAATGTTAATGTTGTATTGCAAAAAGACGCAAGTAATGGAAAAGCAATAAGTGTACGAGGTGATTTAAAACAATCACAAGCGATTTGGGATCCAGTTTATGGAACAAGTTATGGTGTTATCCCATTGCTGAAATATGATGTGAATTCATATCCCGTATTTAAAGATGGAGATGAATACCAATTATTTGTTAGGGCAAAAGGGCCTGAAAATGCATTTTTTTATATGGAAGTAGGAGATGAGTCAACAAGACATCTCGTAATGAACCAGGGTAATAATAACGTATATTTACATGATAAAGAATATCGTTGGTTTGCATCACCTAAATTTACTACAGATGGTATGAATTTAGATATGTTTATACAGATATTTTCTATCCCGCCACAATCAATTCCAGTTGGTGATTGTTGGATAGTTCCAGGCATATTCTTTGATAAACTAATGCTTCTTCGGACAAAGACAGGAAGTGGTGTAAAAACTTCTTTTCAGTATGGATTATTGACGGATCCATTTGACCCAGATACTGATTTGGACGGACGAAACGATGGTTTGGAAAGAAAGAATGGGTTATATTGTTTTGAAGCTGAACATTGGGCGTCGACAAATCAAATAAAATTTAATAGACCTCTTGCCAGTAGTTCGCAAACGATAAAAAGAGTTGGTGGAAGTCCTACCGCAGATCCATTAATGGTAACCATAAAATCTAATTCCGTATCGGATGATATTTTTGACGAAATGGGATTAGGTAATAATGAAGAATATAGATTATATTTACGGGCACGAACGGAAAGTACAATATTACCCTCTACTGATAAAATTGAAGTAGATATTCTTTTTACTGATAGTACAACAGATAAACCACAATTTACCGTGGCAAATATTTATCGTTGGTTTGTTACACCCGTCTATGATTTTTCAACAATTTCATCAATTAGAATTGAATCTTCAACTTCAGATAATGTATTGTTAGATAAATTTATGCTGGTAAAAAAGGACTCGGTAATCGAAGGTCAAACATCAGATGCATTGGATCCAAATATGGATTGGGATAAAATTTCAGACGGTAAAGAGATAAGTGATGATGTTTTTTGGATAGAAGCAGAATTTTCTAAGTCAAGATATACTACCGGAATAGGTTCGGGTATGAATACTAATGATGGAGAAGGAGGTAATAGCGGTGGGTTCTTTTTAGAGGGTGAAGTATCTGCTAATTATGATCGAGGTGTAACAAGTGGAATTTACCAACTCTATTTCCGAGCAAAATATGATTTTACATCTTTAGCTCCAAATTCTGTACCTTTTTCAGTTAGTATTCCCAATACTAATATTCAAAATATATTATACATTTTAAGAAATACCTATGAATGGTACTCAACACCAGAATTTACTTTTGGTGGGAGTCTAATTACAGTAGAATTTACAAACCTTGATTCATCAAGTAGAAGTATGTTAGATAAGTTTATGTTGGTAAGAAGAACGGATTTATCTTCAAATCCAACCGACAAAACTAGAGGAATCGTTCCCACGGACCCGTTAGACCCGGATATGGATTGGGATAATATAATAGATGGAGATGAATATAGTTCTGATCTTAGATGGTTTCAAGCAGAACATTATATTGACCCAGGGTTATTTCCAACGGAAGATTCTGGTTCAAGTAATTGTTATTGTATCTGGAGCGATCAGAATGAAAATAATTTGTTTAATATTAATATTAATCTTCCGCCAGGAGAATATCATTATCTCATAAGTGCAAAATGCAAACCTGATGCTAGTGGAGTAAAATTAAATCTAAAGGTAGATTATACGGGAGGTCAAGAGGTCTTTAATCAATATTTGATTTCGGATTACAAATGGTATGATTGTATTACCTTCAAATTATTAAATACTCAAATTATAACTTTATCGGGATCGTGTGTTGTTCCTTCAGGTAGGGAAATCTTTGTTGATAAAGTTTTATTAGTTAAAACGATAAATGAAAATAAATATTCAACCGGTTTAAAGGTTGGTAAACTTTTAGGTCCAAGATATGGTGGCATTTATTTGGCAGTACCTGGAAGAATTTCAGATGCCTTTGATGACGATTCCGATGGGGATTCTTATTCAGATTACGATGAATTAAATGGAATAACTGCAGGAGGTGGTGAATACATTCTAGATCCATTAAACTCAGACACTGATGGCGATAATCTATTAGATAATATTGAGATTTCATCAACTTTGGGTACAGATCCAACTATGGCAGATTCCGATGGAGATCTTATACCGGATGGTTGGATAGATGGTTGGGGTTGTAATTTAGTAACCTATATATGTGAAATGGGAACTAAAGATGGTTATAAATTTAATGGAATAAATACAAACTATGTATATTTGGAATATGAAAATTTCAATCGTGATGGAGTTGTGGGTTTAACTTCTGGGTTTTATACTGAAACAAGTCCAATTAAAATAGATACAGATAATGATGGAATTTACGATCAAATAGAATATATTTTAGGAGTAACCCCGTGGGATAAAGATACAGATAATGATGGGATTAAAGATGGTGTTGAATGTAAAATCTCTGGAAATTATTTAATAAATAATCCTCTTCTTAATATGGCAAATAATTTTGATTTTGATAATGATCATTTAAATGACGGATTAGAAATGGGATATTATCGTACGCCGGATAGTATCACCACAGATAATGTAATTGAAGATATTGAAGCGGCGAGTGAAAATGTTTACGGAACCAATCCATCAGTTTTTGGAACAGGGGATGCAGATTCTGGCGGTTCAAAAACAGATCCAAGGGATACAGATACTGATGGTGATGAACTACCCGATGGTTGGATTGATTATAACTTAAACGGACTTAGAGATCTAGGCGAATTTGAAGATTTTGATTTAAATGGTAAAATTATGACCGGCAATCCCCAGGGTTGGGATACTACTGGATTAAATACGGCAACATATGCTTCTCAAACATTCTATGATGAAACAGATCCACAAAAGAGTGATACAGATGACGATGATGTCATAGATAGTATAGAAATCTTTGATTCTCCACCCACAAATCCATTGATTACTAGTAGTAATAATCTTGATGATGACGCCGATGGTCTTTCAAATAATTATGAAGAATCAATCATATATAGTGAATCTTATATTGATTGGAATAATGATGATACTACTGATTATAAAACAGACCCCGGCTCGGCAACCGATCCAAATTATGATAATGAGGCTGCAGCAGATACGGATAGTGATGGGTTATTAGATGGCGAAGAATTAGCCGAGGCGGGCGATTTTGAGGGGACACATCCTTTGAATCCAGATTCTGATCGTGATGGTATACCTGATTGTCGTGAGGGTAATGGGGTTGATGAATTCTGGCATGATGATAGTGATGATCAAAATGGAATGAATGCCTTAGACACAGATTCGGATAATGATGGTTTATATGATTATGAAGAAGCAAGGGTCTCATTCAGAACAAATGTTTTTGATGGAGATTATATGAATACGGATGAATATCTTTGGATAGCACTTGAAACCGATCCTGATAATAATCAACTTGAAATATTTTGGAGGGAAGAATATGAATATACTGGAGATCCCATCACTACCTCAATTACAACAACACCGGAAAATTATCCTGTTCGAGTTATTGATGATACCGAATATAGTGTTTATATCGATTATTCGGTAGGTGAAACAGAGTATAAACCAATCTATAGAATAGACGAAGATAAACTTGAATCAATAACAACGAACATTCCTGATCAATCTATATATCCAAGTCAACATCCAATTGGTGAAATTTCACCCTATTTATTTTTTCAAACATGGAATTGGTATTCAGACCCGACTAATAAGGATACGGACAATGATGGACTTCTGGATTATGATGAGATTAATATATATTATACAAATCCATCTTTAACTGATACGGACGAAGATGGTGCTTCAGATGATCTAGAATTATCATTAGGCTGGGACCCAAATGATGAATATGGTGATTTTGATGAGGACGGTATTATTGATATACAAGAAGATAAGAACCAAAATGGTCTTTACGAAAAATTAGGTCCTGATAGTGTATTTGGTACATTAGATGATGAAACAGATCCAAATAATCCCGACACAGATGCCGATGGTCTTTTGGATGGCTGGGAAAAAACATATCATTATAAAGATGCTTCATATGAATGTCTTAATCCTTTAAAAGAGGATTCAAATGCTGATGGCATCTTTGATGGAGAGGAAACCGTTGATATAATTTGGGATACTGATCTGAATAAGTTTTATTATTTTGATGATTATTTATCAAATTTGAATGAATTTATTTATGGAACCAGTCCGCGATTTAAGGATTCCGATTTTGATGGGTATTATGATGGTGAGGAGGTTATAGAATGCGATGGCAAAGTAGTAATGATCTCCGACCCTGCTGATTATCGCTCAACAGCAGATGACACAGACGGCGATGCAAGCGATTGGATCGATAACGATGGAGACGGTGAGTCCTATAGTCCCGATTCTTTTGAAGATGGTAGTAATGGGCATCCAAAAGACGGTATCTATCAATTTGGTGAAAATGTGGGGAATGATCGTACATATGGAGATTGGATCGATTTGGATATGGCCCTTATAGATGATGTTAATAACGATGATGATGATTATACAGATGAAGGTATTGATGAACCTGGTGAGACTGATGTCGCACCGTATAATTGTGAAGGCTATGACCGTTGGGATGCTGATAATGATAATGACGGATTAACAAATGAATATGAAATAAATTGGGATGGGAATAGCGAATATGATCCGGAATCAGATTTAAATCCTGTAAGATCTGATACTGATGGTGATGGAGTTAATGATAAGGATGAGGTTGATTATGGCTTCAATCCGTTAGTTCCTGAGTATGATCATGATTTTGATGGGCTTGAAGATGCTTTGGAAATAGAATATGGTTTTGATCCGATGAACCCAGATACTAACGGAAACTTATTTACTGATTATGAAGAATATATGGATTGGGAAAATAAAATTTATGATAAAGATATTTATAAGTGTCTAATTAAAGGAATGTTAGATTCCGATGGTGATGGTCATAACGATTGGTTAGAAGAGCAACATGGGTCTGATAAAAATGATCCCAACAGTCCAATATCCGCATGGGTAGTGAATGTTCATAAAAATGAATGGGATACAGCAGCTGAAAGAATAGAACTTATTGGTAGAATCAAAGAATCAGGTGCCATGTATATAAGAACCGACTTTAAAGTAGAACATATAATAGATGAAAATAGTAATTTACTAAATGATTTTATAGTTTATAAATTATTTATTGAAGAAGCTTATAAAAATGGACTTGGGGTAATACCAATCTTAAAATTAGAAGATAGTGGATGGTGTATGCAGGCATATAAAGATAGTCTAGAATTACTTAATTCTCCAGAAGAAAGAGATAGGAGTTTTGATAAATTTAAAGTAGGATGGGAGAAATTTGTTGAGATAATTGCAAAAAATAATGGACCAATGTTAAACTACTATGAGATATTGAATGAAGAAAATCATATTGCACATCAGCAGATATGTACCGTGCTGGAAGTTATGGTATTCAAATGGACTTACTGGACTTTACACGATTATAATGATTACAGATTTAAAACGATTGTGAATGTTCATGCATCAGGGTATGCAGAAGAATGGATTGATTTACTCGCTGGTACTGGTTGGGAAAGTAGATTACAATATTGGTGTGATAATGGTGGAGATTATATAGATATCTTAGCAATTGATTCATATCCCGGCACATGGGAGGTTGATATGGGTGGTTTCCCAGATTTACCAAATTTAATTAACTTGTGTAATAATAATGGAAAAATGGCAGCTATAATGGAGACAGGTTATTCTACATATGAGTCATTAGCAGGTCCAATATGGCATAATCAAAATGATCAGAAACAATTTATTATTAATAAATTTCCAATTATTCGGTCATTAGTAAATTCTCAAAATATAAACCACCCTGATAATAGATTTTTATTCAGCACATGGTATGAACTTAGAGATGGTGGTGGTCCAGGAGGAGGAATAATTGAAACTGAAGCTAATTTCGGGATTTATCTAAATGATTGGACACCAAAATCGGGTTATAATGATTTTGTACAACAAATTGGTTTATTTGGTTAATAATAATTATTTATAATAGTTATTCGATAGTAGTTTGGTGATAAATATAATTGGAAATAATATAATTGATTATTCTTGGAATAATAGAAGTATATATTGGAAATTTCATAAAAATATTGAATCTTATAAAAAAAGGAAATATTTAATTCTAATTATACTTTTTTGTATTTGGACCATTCTTGGCATCTCTTTTAGTATTTTCGATTATTTTAGAATACAAAGAGTAATTGAAAGCCAGGGGGGAAGTAATTTTGGTGGTGGTTTAGGAAACACTCTAATATTCATATGGTATGCATGGGCGGGTGGATATTTTGTAATATTTTTAATTTTTATATATGTAAACGAGCAAATTAAGAAATATGAAAAATATCCATATTTATTCTATTGGAGAAAATATTATTATTATTAAATATAAAATAATCGAAAAGTTTTTAATTTTTATAGTATTTATATTGTTAGAGGAAAATCAATGCAGTTCAAAATTTTTTCAATGATTAACATATTCTTACTACTGACTTCCTTTTTATTATTACAAGGAAAATTCGACATTATACAACTCGAAATTGAAAACAAGAATTCAACCTTTATATTTGACGATCCTAATAATATTGAAGATTCATCAAGATTATATAAAGATATTCCATTAATT
>CBFDAW010000115.1:0-7607 GCA_965602865.1 uncultured Thermoplasmata archaeon | reverse complement strand
ACTCCAGAACGAATCAATTGCTGTGCCTCAAATAATTCTTGCTCGGTCAGTTGTGCCTTACGATATGCCGAGACATACATTGGCGCCTCGGATGCCGGAACAAAGCACACATGACCATTTAAAAATCTTCCTTGAACGATTTTTCCGGTGGCTAGATATTTTTCCCAGATCTCTAAACTGAACTTTTTCGTACGTACGAACACCTCACGCTTACTGAACGCCAGACCGAATTTCTCGAAATATTCTTCAATATTATTCACCTGCGTAAAATTTTTATTGAACAGGTAATCCGAAACCGACTTCTCTGCCACCACCTGTAATTCCGAAGTTCTGCTTTGTTCCAGGATTGCCAGATCCTGGGCAAGCATATATTGCGGCACATCTTTACCTAAAATATAGTTACTTGCTACCACCGAAGCAGCATCTTCAAGGCCGGTTAAAGTCCGAGTAATAACAGCCTCTTTGAGTCCCAGGTCGTAGGCGATTTCTGATACTGGTGAAGGGGCATAATATTTCAAATATTGCAATACTAGAAAATCAACCGAAGACTCAAAATCGATTTTGTCTTTGGTAATTGCGGTATTAGGTTCGGTTTCGTATTCGGAATCACGCGAACTTGCTAACCAATCGAGAACTCGTTTCTCATCGCCGGTTAATTTAGTTCTATCTGAATAAACCCGTAAATAGAGCTTAAGCTGCGAGCGTGGTATCCAAAATACCTCGTTATTACGTACCACTGAGATAAGCTTTCTTTCATTTATGAGCTCATGTGCCCATTCTTGAACGCGCTGGCGGGGCTCCGTGGTTAAACTATAGATATTTTTACCCCTCTCTTTAAACAGCCGTAGCGGCCCAATATTTTTCAAGGCGGAATATAAACTGGATTTATCTTTGACCGTGGGAAATTTATTATTAAAATACTTTTTAACGATATCCAAATCAAACTTTGGCGTGGACAATTGTAGATCGGAAAATACTTTGGTCAGCACCTGCTGGTGAAGTTCTCGGAGTAGCGCGCTGCGGTCCTCCATTAGAATAATATCTGAAACACCCATCAGTACAACATTATGAGCAAATGGTGATGGGATCATCGAATAATCCGAATAACAAACCGAGATATCTTTATTTGAGATCTTTTTTAGTACTTCCTCAGCATGTCTAATATCCATTGCATCATGCATGATCTCATTATATGATTCATTAATCACTGGAAAGTTATTTTGCTCATGCAGTAAATCCAATATACGAAGTGAACGCCTGAGCTGTTTTCGAACCGAAATCTCCTTACCTTTATAATTACGTAAAATCATAAAACTTCGTACGGCACAATGTCTGAACCGCTGCTTGAAAAGCTCACTATTGCGTAGTGCACCTTTTAGGTACTTATAAAGTGTATCATGAGTTATTATACTCTCTATTCCGGTTAATTCCACGCGTTTAGGTAGAGTGAGCATAAAATTGTCATCGGTAAGCGAGATTCTAACGGTACACTTCAGCTTCGTAGATAGTGCATAGGCATAGGCTCTTGACAGCGCATCATTTACACGTCTACCAAAACAATAGTGGAAAATAATATTACTAAATCCACGGCCATCGATATATCCTTCAATCAAAATTTTATCATTAGCGGGTAATTCTTTAATCAGACCGATTTGTTCAATAAAATAATTCATAATACTTTTAGCTGAACCCGAATCTAAATAATATTCTTCTTTTAACCATTGTTCAACCTCTTCGTGTGAAAACGTTGTAATTCGCCGAGTCAATTCAGAGCGAAATTTACCGATTTCACAGGATAGGTCAAACGAACGCGGTAACATCTCACCAGTCCAGCTGGGTACCGTGGGTTTTTTGCCATGCGCATCACGAACATATACTCTCATGCCTCTAACCTGGATGAATTCGTACGATTTACCGCCTAATACGAACACATCATGACCGGCTAAGCGTTCTACAAATTTTTCAGATAACATACCCAGGGTATGACCAGAATCTACAAGTGTTACCTTATAACTGGCTTCTTGGGGAATTGTGCCGATGTTGAGATTATGAATAATTCGTGCACCACTACGAATCCCGAAAGTTTGTGTGTCAGGGTCGAATCTAAGTTTACCATAGATCCCCTTCTCCTCCATGGTGTGTTTTCCACCAAGATATCTCAATACATTTAGAAATTCACTATGGGAAAGCCTGTGATAGCAATATGATTGCCTGATTAAAGAATATGCTTCACTAATGTCCCAACGCTTCTCCAGACTCATCCCAACCAATACCTGGGCTAATACATCAAGACTGTTTTTCAAAATGTTAATACGGTCGATATTACCGAGATAAACATTTTTTACCAGTACTGCACACTCCACCAGATCATCTCGGTCGAATACAATTATCCGTCCTTTTGAAATCTTATGAAGTGCATGCCCCGCTCGACCTATTCGCTGTAAACCTTTAGCAATTGATTTGGGAGATCCGATCTGGCAAACCAAATCGATATATCCGATATCAATCCCCAATTCCAAAGAGGTCGAGCAAATAGTAGCGTCCAATTCACCATTTTTCAGTTTTTCCTCGACCTCGAGCCGTGTCGTCTTGCTCAGTGAGCCATGGTGTGCAGCGATCTGATTAAGACCATGTTCTTGAAGTTTATAGACCACAGTTTCCGTACCGCTGCGGGTATTGGTAAAAATGAGAGTAGTTCGGTGGTTTTTTATTAAGTCAATAAGAATATTGTACATTTTAGCGTTCACGATCTCAAAAGGTATCAGGTTCATATCCTGGACCGGACAAACTATGCGCAGCTCGAGCTTCTTACCGGCAGAGGCTTCTATAATGTTAATATCTCTTAGTTTCCGATCTTTATTATATCCAACCAAGAACTTAGCGATCTCTATAATGGGTGCCTGGGTGGCGGATAGCCCTATTCGTACAAACTCACGACCCAAACCCTCGGTTAATATCTGGTGTTGAAACCGTTCAAGATTGAGTGAGAGTTGAACGCCGCGTTTTGAGCTACAAATCTCATGGATCTCATCAACAATCACAAAACGTGTATCTTGTAATTTCAATCTGAACCGTTTGGTGGAGACAATAAGTGATAAAGATTCGGGAGTAGTAATTAATATATGCGGAGGTTTTCTCACCATCTTCTGTCGTTCGGAGCTACTGGTATCTCCCGACCGCACTCCTACTCGGATCTCAGGAAGTGTGATTCCATGTTTCTCTGCAAGTGCGTAGATTTGTTTAAGAGGTGAATTAAGATTTCGCTCTATGTCATTAGCTAATGCTTTCAAGGGTGAAATATACACACAATACACTTTATTCTCTAATTTTTTCTCTCTACTAAGTTCGAATAATTCATTGATAATCATAAGAAACGCTGTCAGGGTCTTTCCCGAGCCCGTAGGAGACGCTACTAAGACGTTCTTACCCTTGTGTATGAGTGGAATTGCCCGAGCCTGTGGTGGCGTTAAATCCGTGTATTTATTATCAAACCATTCTTTAATGATAGGGTCTAAATACTTTAGTACTTGGGTTTTTGTATATCTTTTTTTGGTTTTTTTGATCATGATTATCTCCGAAATAGTATAGATTTATTTAAAAGACAGAATATATGGAGGTATGAATATTTGAATCTTGGGGCTAAAAATTAATTAATTGAAATTACCCGATTTATAATTTTATTTATAATTTTATAGATAATTTTTTAAATCTATAATATTATTCTATTCTAGGTGAAGGATAAATAATCAATTAGGAGGAAATACTTGAAAATTGCAGCTGAATGTATCCCTTGTCTATTGAATAGAATACTCTATGAAACGAGGTTGGTTGACCCGGCATGTGCCGGGGTGGTCATGAAAGAAGCCTGCGGGATTTTGAATTTTGGACTTTCACCTGAAATTTGTTCGGCAGAGCTAGCGACACGAGTACATCACAGAACGTACGAGATTTTAAAGACTGAGGACCCTTATAAAAAGGTGAAGGAATTGGCAATGTCAGTAGGTCTTCAGTTAGAGGCAAAAGCGAAATCATTAATAGCTCAAAGTTCCGATAGTCTGCGTAGTGCGATACTTTGTGCGATCGTGGGGAATGTTTTAGATTTTGGTATTGAAGGTAGTGTAAATACACCCGAAGAGTTAATAGCAAATTTTGATGCGATATATAATGAAGGTCTGGGCCATGATGATACCGACTCGTGTAAAAAATATCTGGAAAAAGGTGGAAAAATTTTACTATTTACTGATAACTGTGGTGAGATAGTATTTGATAAATTACTGTGTTCTGAATTGAAGAGATTCGAAGTTCAAATAATTTTAGTGGTGAAAGGTGAACCCATATTAAGTGACGCCACCGTAGTAGAGGCTGAACAAATAACCATGAACGAGGTCGTAGACGAGATAATCACAACCGGTGAATATTTTGTCGGGCTGAATATTAATAATTTACCTCCTGAACTTAAAAATCATCTTCAAAGCGCGGATTTAATAATAAGTAAAGGAATGGCAAATTTTGAGGCATTAAGTGAGACAAATTATAAACCAATATGGTATTTACTGAGGACAAAATGTAAACCTGTGGCTGCTGCTCTAGACTTGCCTAAGAATTTGAATGTTGCGAAATTAATTAAATAATTTTAATAACCAGGAATGAAAATAGTGTTAAAAATGAATATAATCCTATTAGAAATTTTAATATTTACAAAAGTACTTATATAGATATTAAAATATGAGGAAATGAAAAGTGAAAGACATGTCACCAGCCAAATCTAAGAAATCAACCAAAGCCTCATTGGAAAAAGAGCTTCAAGAGACTAAGAAAATTATTACCAGTATCAAATCAATGGGTGCGGAAGTAGAATCGGCGGAGATAATCGCCGCTCAAGCACAAAAGGCATTGGAAAATGATAATTTAGATATGACCAGAGCACTGATTGATAGTGCAGACAATACTTTGACTTTAATTAGAAAGCAATATTTTGTCCAGGCAGCGTCGATCCTGTTTTCATCACTTCAACGCTCTATTGTCAGTCTGGAGGGTGCTGGGACCGAGGTCAGTTATGTAAAGGATTTATATAATAAGGCAAAAGAAAGGTTCGAAGCGGGACAATATGAAGAAGCTATGGATTATGTCAAAAGTGCTGAGGAAAAGGTTCATGACCTAAACCCTGAATTACCCGTTGAGACGATACCTGGAAGTACAAATGGAGAAGTAGCTGCAGAAGCTGAGGTGACATACGAATATGAAGGCAGCCAGGAGCAGATGGAGAAAGTATCTCTGGTACTGATCAATGTTGAGAAACTGCTTCAGGAGGCGATGGACGCAGGATACGCCGTGGATGAAGCCGAAAAATTATATTCATTGGCAGAAGATGCATTCGATTATCAAGATTATAAAAAAGCTGAAGAATACGCAATGCAAAGCAAAAGTAATTTAGAAGAAACCCTGGAGCCGATGCGAACAAAGGACCAAGAACCAAAGAAGGATGAATTAGCCGCAGAACCTATAGAAGATCGAACGAAATCCCGAGAGGATTTACCCACGGGTGATAGATTTACCTACGGGGCATCAATGTACTCAGATATAATGCCCAAGGGAATTATTGGCGATGCACCAAAAAAGGGAGAAAAAGGAGAGATAACAACTATAGAAGAGCTAAAGACAGTAGAAGAAGCCCAAGATAATTTAGAACTCAAAATCGAAAAACAGGCAACTAACCTACTAATCACAGCAGACGAAAAAATCAACGCAGCAAAAGAAACGGGGTTGAATATCCCGATGGCAGAACGGTTATTAACGATTGGTGAGAGTTATTTTGATCGCGGGGAATTCGATAGGGTAAAAGAGTATGCGGAAAAGGCGATTTTGCAGGTTGACGACATAGTCGCACGAAAAGGGTATACTGCGCAGATCGAAGCCAAACTTACCAAGACAGAAGTGGAAGCTGGGGGGGTGCCTGAGGAGGGGCCTGAGGAGGGGCCTGAACAAGAGCTAGGTGATGAGACTATTTCAGAATCAAAATTGGCACCAGATGAAGCACCAGAAGAAGATGAACAGGAAGAAGAAATGGAATCAATCTCCCCTAAAGAACTTAAAGACGAGCTTATTCAGATCAAATACGAAATCAATGAAACCAAGGAGATGGGCATATCTGTCGAGAATGCTGGGGAATTATTGAAAAAAGCGGTAAGCCAGTTTAAAGCAAGTAATTATTCAGAGTCTTCTAAAATCGGAAGTGAAGCAAGAAAAAAAATTAAAAACATAAAGAAAAAATTTATTAAGAAAAAGGCTCTGGAAATGATTAAATATGCCTGGCAAGAGATCGAGAGTGCGGAAAATCAGGGGGTTGACATCGCGGTTGCGAATTCATTATTACAGGAGTCTAGAAATCTGGTTAAGGCCGGTGAATTCAAAAAAGCGGTAGAATTAGCTATGAAATCTATTCAAGTAGTTAAGGAAGAATAAGACAATAGGAACATATCAATAATTTTATTTAATGCTTCTACTCCAATTTCTAGCGCAATCTAAGGATGGTGGATTATGGATGGAAAATTTAGGTGTGAAGTTTGAGGGAGGATGATTAATTGTATGGGAAATGGGAAATACGAAATCCAAAATACGAAACCCAAAATGTGAGTTCTCATGGAAATATACTAAAATCCTTTTTTTGTTTTTAGGTTTTGGTGTTTTCTTGGGACAGAATATTGCAAGATACATAATAAATTATTTCTTACAATTTTCTGGCAGGTAAATTTTTAATCTACTGGAAACTATTCAATAAAAAATTTACCGTATAAATTTGTGTTTGACTATTGATTTTGAGTTTTGGGATTAGGTTTCGTGCGCCACGAAGCTGCATAAGCGATGAGGGTAGGCACCTCGGGCACGGGACCCACTTCGTTAGGCTCTAATTAAAATCCGCTTTTCAGGCTCTGATTATATTTCGTTGGTTTAGGTTCGTATACCAAATTATAGCTGTTAACCCCGATCCTGATTAAACAAATATAAATCTGCACCCGTTCCTATTTCAGTAAAAATAAATTAGCACCCGATCCCGAATTAAAGTTTCAATGGAAATTACTCGAAAGCTTTGGTTGATCCTTATACTTGTTATATTAGCCGGTCCATTGTTCTTGGGTGTAGCGGCGGAGCATAAGGAATTCGATGTAAAGGAGTTCTCTGAGAAAATAACTATTTTGTGCAACGACCACCAAGCTATGGATTTTAATTTTCAAGAGGGCAAAGAACTAGAAATTATCTATACCGTCCAAGTGAAGGACGAACTTCCGATTGACATCTGGTTCATTAATGAGGATAACTACTTGCTGCTTAGTGGTGGTGCACAGTTCTTGTATTTCATGGACGGTACTTCACAGCAGGTTTCATACACGAAGAATTTGGTTACTCTTACAAAACATGATAATTATAAATTAGTCATGACGAATTATTATAGTAATCAGACAGTGGAGGTAAATGTAGTAGGTGAGATCAGAGCATTTGAGGATGGGTCAGAGCATAACTCATCGGATTTTTCTTCCTTTTTAATGTACATTTTGATTATAATATTCATAATTCTAATAGTCGTAATTATCGTTCTTGGTTTTACGATT
>CBFDAW010000114.1:0-7622 GCA_965602865.1 uncultured Thermoplasmata archaeon | reverse complement strand
TACTATATATTAATGTAGTTTGTTTGAGTGAAACTATAAATAATGTCGGGGTAAAGTAATATTATATTCCATATAAAAAAACATCTGATTTTTAATGAGGAATAAGAGTCTGAGGTTAGGTTATTAAAGTGGATAAGAAAAATTTTTCTCTAGATACTGGTCTTGTGGGTTACCAGGGTCTGACGAACGGAAATGGACTCACAAATGGCAATGGCTTAACCAACGGTAACGGCCTAACAAATGGCAACGGACTAACAAACGGTAATGGGTTAACTAATGGAAATGGTTTGACCTTAAATAATTTTACCAAACTGGGCTCTACAAGTATAACTAAAAATATCTTAAACCATAAAACATTGGTAATTTCAACCATAAAAGCCAAAACTCGTAGAAAAAAGATTACCAGCATTATGACTGCTTTATTTCTTATTTTAATACCATTAGCCATTTATTCCATCGAATTTGAGTCCCTAGAATCATCGAGAATTATCATCGATAATGAGTTCAAAGATTGGGAGAGCACGAAAGTATATTCTGATGAACGGTTCGACCAGAATTTAAACCCAAACATAGACATAATTAAGTATCAATTAAAACCCACCGAAAGAGGTATTGCATTCTTCGTGCAGGTGTACGGTAATATTTTCAATGGTATCATGGATGATAATAATAAATATCCCGACAGTATCGCTTTATTAATAGATTCTGATTCGGATAGAAGTACTGGTTACGCTGCGCATGGGCTGGGCGCCGAGTATCGGGTGGATATACAAGGTGATTCCGGTAAGGTCACTACACATGGGTTATACGAATTCGACTCGAACAAGGCAACCTGTAATGATGATTGGTTTGGTTGGGAATACAGCTCAAATGTTGCAGTAGGTTTGGATAGGGGTAGATTGGAAGGCGAGATTTTTCTTACCAATTATGTTAATACAAATGATGTGAAAGCAGTTGTAATGACGCAGGATCATCATGGTAACTCCGATATCTCGGATAACATCATTAGTCCTGGTAAGGCTAGTTTATTGGCATCCGTGGTGAGTTCGCCACCTGAATTGGTTATGGCAGGAGAGGAAAATAAAGTCTTTATGACTATTGATATAGAAACACAACTTATTGGTAATGATAATGTATTAATCGAGAGCCTTGTCTTCGAACGCCTGGGCTCCGCCGATGATAATGTGATTGAAGGCTTGAAAATGGAGATATGGGTTGGTTCAGAGATGATATCTGAGTTTACCTCTAACCCGCATGTTGAGACATTATTTAACGAAGGAATATGTAAATATAATTTCGAGCAACCGTTTGTAGTTTCTAATTATGATAATAATAAAATTAGAATAAATATAATATTAGATATAAACTCTCATATAGAATGCGGTTCGACTTTAGGGTTAAGATTGAAAGATATAAAAACAATTAATTCAACGGTAACCATTAACCATATCACTGAAAAGTTGGCATACTTGGGCAAAGTTCCCGACAAAATTAAAATCGACGGAGCATTTGCAGATTGGCAAGATGCGGTAAAGTATCAAGATATGGATAATGAATTCTTAACAAATCCTGATTTGGATATCCAAGAGTTCGCACTTGCAAGTGATGAGGATAAACTCGATTTCTATTTCCAGGTTGGTGGCGAGCTGCTTTCGGCAGGTCATTTGCCAATACATTTTGCCCCTATCAATAAAGGTACAAGTCTAAAACAAACAAGTAATGTGGTTACAAAAAATGAATTAGAAAACCAGCCGCTTGAAAAGTTACCGCAGGAACTCATCGCCAAAGACCGATTGCATATATTTTTAGATACAGATAAGAACAGCATAACGGGCTATCACGCTGATTGGTTAAACCTTGGTGCCGAGTACATGGTACAGGTTACTGGTCGTGATGGTGAAATTGGTGAACATGAATTATTCAGGTATTCGTGCAAAGAATTAATCGCCAGTTTTAATTTCAAATCAAATTCGGATTGGTCGTGGGAACATATTGCTTCAGTACCCGTAGGTAAAGACTTATCACAACTCGAAACGCGTATAAATCTTAATTTATTAGATTCAGATTCAATCACGGGAATCGATATTTGTTATATTTTATCCAATTGGGATAATTCGATTACTGATACTTCTGATAAGGTTGAAATGATCGATCAAAACCCATCGATCGCTCGATATTTTGGAACTAGGGGAACATGGAACGGCGGCGATATGGGCGGCGCTGACCTCACTCCTGGTAATGGTGATGTGCTCAGTGGTGTGTTTACAAATGTTGGTACATTCAAAATTGACCCTGGTAACACAGTTTATGTTGCTGATGGTGTGGAGCTTGAGGTGCATGCACAACATATATACATTAACGGTTCATTAAGTGCAGATGGTAACGGCTCCGCAGGCGGTGCTGGTAATGGAGGCACTGGCAGTGGTACAGGCGGTGGCTCTGGAGTTGCTACTAACGGTGGCGGCGGTGGCGGTGCGTATGGTGATGATGGTGGTGATGGCGGCGGGAGTCCAGGTGGTGCAGGTGGAACTGCATTTGGTGCCCAAGAAATCACAAAGCCTCTAGCTGGTGATGATATAAATATGGGTTTTGGTGGTGGTGGCGGTGCGTCATTAAGTGGTGCAGGCGGCAATGGTGGCGGTTCAGTATTTCTAAAAGCCAGGGACATAATGTATGTCAGTGGAACTATAACTGCAAACGGAGCTGATGCAAGCTCAGTTAGTGGAGGTAATAGTGGTGCTGGTGGTGGTGGTTCAGGTGGCGGTATATTACTTTACTTAACATCACTTTCCAATACGCTTACTGTAACGATTAGTGCAACATTGAGTGTAAATGGTGGCGCCGGTGGTGACGCTACTGGATCAAATTGTAATGGTGGTGGTGGTGGTGCTGGTGGAAGAATTAAACTACTCTACCGTTACAATATAGATGTGTCTGGTGTTCATAGTGAGAGCCTAGGTAGTGGCGGTTCAGCTACTAATCCGGGTTCCACAGGTAGTGATGGAACATATTTTACTTTACAGCTTCCACCTAATGTAGTCATTAACGAAGTAATGTACGATCCATTAAGTGGGCCATTTGATAATGACTGGTTGTATCGGAAAAAGATTACGATAAATTCATCGCTAGTGGCTGGTGACCTCACCGATTTCCCGATGCTAATTAACCTCACTGACTCCGATCTTAAAGATAAGGCGCGTACAGATGGGTATGATATACTTTTTACAGAATCCGATGGTGAGACAAAGTTAGACCATGAGGTTGAGCTCTTTAATGGTAGCAACAGTGAATTATATGCATGGGTTAGGATCCCGGTGCTTAATTCAACCTATGATACTGATATATACATGTACTATGGCAATTCGGAAGCGGATGACCAATCGAACCCAAATGGTGTGTGGGATGATTATTATCGCGGTGTCTGGCATTTAAAAGAGGAACCCGAGGGTACAACCGATGAGATAAAGGACAGTACCTCAGGAGGTAATCATTTAACATCTCATGGTTCGATGAATTCTAATGACCAAGTAGAAGGCGTGATCGACGGCTGCCTAGATTTCGACGGAGACAACGATTACCTTGACCGTTCTGCGGCACAATCAACTGATTTTGATTTTGGCATTGGTGATTTTTCAATTGAAGCGTGGGTTAACCTAAGTTCTTCAGTCCCGGATTCTTTCCCGACCATAGTATGTAAAGGTGGAACTGATGACTCCACACCAGGCTTCTGGTTACGTCATGTGAACTCAGCTAATTGGTTATATTTTGGAATAGGTGATGGCTCAACTAGAATTGGAGTAAGTGGTGATATAAATATTGAGGACGATACCTGGCATCATGTCGTGGCGGTTGCTGATAGAGACGGCTATGGTATGATCTATATCGATGGTGAACTTGATGACAGTAGCGATTTTAGTTCTTTTGATGGGCATAGTATAAGTAATCCAAGCCACGATTTTTACTTAAATGTAGATGATCCTACAAGCTGGTTAGGCCGGATGGATGAGGTTCGAATGTCTGCAACAGTACGGTCATCTGGATGGATTTCAACCGAATTCAACAACCAGAACCTCACAGATATTTTTTATAAAATTGGCGAAGAAGAAAAATTAATCGATCCGTATTCCGCAAGTGGTTGGTTATACCGAAAGCCAATTACGATTAATTCCAGTCAGGTGACGGATGACCTTTTTAATTTCCCGGTACTTATTAATATTACAGATACGGATCTTAAGTCCAAAGCTAGATCCGATGGTTATGATATTTTATTTGCCAGTTATGGTAGCCTAGCCCAGCTCGACCATGAGATCGAGACTTATGATAGTAGTACGGGTGAGTTATTTGCCTGGGTACGGATTCCATATCTATCGGCTACGGTTAATACCACTATTTATATGTATTACGGAAACGCGAAAGCGGATGACCAGTCAAATCCAGCTGGTGTCTGGGATGCTAATTATGTAATGGTTCAGCATTTGCAGGAAACTGATATTGATGGAGGCGCAGGAGATATAAAAGACAGCACATCTAAAAATAATGGTACTACTTCTGGTATGGATACAAACGACCAAGTACCAGGACAAATTGACGGCTCTTTTGATTTTGATGGTACTAATGATAATATAGATCTTGGAAACTTACAGTCTTTAGTAGGTAACACGGAATTAACGATGTCTGTATGGTTCTGTGCTCGAGAACTACCGACTATATCGGGTGAGAATCATGGCATTTTAATGCAGCACGATGACTGGGATGAGCAGTTTGGTTTGAGATTTGATGGAGACGGTGATTACCTGGAAGGATATGTAGAAACCGGTGGTGTTTCTGCCGGTGTATCAATAGACTACGCGGGCAATTTCGTCGCTAATACTTGGTATTATGCAGTTTTAACATTCGACAGCGGAGTTGTTGAGGTTTTCTTGGATAGCGTTTCAAAAGGTAATGACGACGCATCTGGGTCTTTTACTACTATTCCAGACATCACTAGCAACATGTTTGTGGGAAGTCGAGAAATAAATGACGATTATTACAATGGCATAATAGATGAGGTACGCATCTCCAATGTTGCCCGTTCAGATGCTTGGATCACCACGGAGTTTAACAATCAGAACTCTACAGATACTTTCCATTCAATAGGTCCCGAAGAGTTATTGTCCGACCCGTATTCCACAAATGGCTGGTTATACCGAAAAACTATTACCATTAATTCCAGCCAAGTAGCTGATAACCTCACTAATTTCCCAGTGCTTTTAAATATTACAGATACCGACCTAAAATATAAAGCACAACCCGATGGGTATGACATTTTATTCGCAAATTACGGCAATTATACCCAGCTCGATCACGAGATCGAGAGCTATAACAGTAGCTCGGGTGAATTATTTGCATGGGTGAGGGCTCCATATCTTTCTTCCGCTGTGGATACAACGATCTACATGTATTATGGCAACGAAAATTCCGATGACCAATCAAATCCAACAGGTGTATGGGATGAGAAGTATACTGGTGTTTGGCATTTACCTGAGACCCCCTCAGGAGCCGGTGATATTAAAGATAGTACCGGAACTTACGATGGCACCAGTCAAGCTATGGAGTCCACTGACCAAGTTAATGGGCAAATTGGTGGGTGTTTGCATTTTGATGGAAATGGTGAGTATGTCCTTATACCTGATAGTACGGATTGGACTTTAGCACCTAATATGGATTGGACTTTGCAGGGTTGGTTTAACTTTGATGCACTACCAGGTGCTAGTGATTGGGATTGTCTAATAACCACACCATCCGATCTTTACGGCTTTGAAACTAATGAAGACTCCGGTGACACGACTCTAAATTGGTGGGATAGTATTTTGGACCATGAATCATCCGGGCAAAGTAGTATATCAACAGACGAGTGGCATTATGTTGTATTAATACTGGATTTTGGTGTAAGTAGTGGATCAAGCTGGTTTCTAGATGGTTCATCGTTAGGAACTTTCACAGCTCAGAATAGAAATCTAAATCCCACTGGGCTCACTATAAGTGGTCCTACTGTTTTTACTTACTTCACGGGTAAGCTCGATGAAGTTCGGTTCTCAAACACACTCAGAAGTTCGGCTTGGATCGAAACAGAGTTCAACAACCAGAACTCGACAGACACATTCCTCTCTATAGGCTCCGAAGAGCCATTATTCGACCCGTTCGATAATGGCTGGTATTATCGTAAACAAATTGTCATTGCTTCCGAGCAAGTCGATGGTAATCTAACCGATTTCCCGGTGCTGATCAACCTCACCGAAAGTGATCTTCTGGGTAAGGCACAACCGGACGGTGATGACATTATGTTCACGGAATCCGATGGTTCCACCAAGCTCGACCATGAGATCGAATGGTTCAATTGCAGCACAGGTGAATTATATGCTTGGGTGCGGATTCCGGAACTATCAGCCACCTCAGATACCAAAATTTACATGTATTACGGTAACTCAGATGCTCATGACCAATCAAATCCAGTGGGCGTATGGGATGCTAATTATGTTATGATTCAACATTTGCAGGAAACTGATATTGATGGAGGCGCTGGGGATATAAAAGACAGCACATCACAAAATAATGGAACTACTTCTGGTATGGATACAAATGACCAAGTACCAGGACAAATTGACGGCTCTTTTGATTTTGATGGTAGTGATGATTATGTGGATGTTGGAAACTTACAGTCTTTAGTAGGTAAATCGGAATTAACGATGTCTGTGTGGTTCTACGCTCGTACATTACCGACTTTATCGGGTGACAATGATGGCATTTTTATACAGCACGATAGCTGGGGTGAGCAGATGGGATTGAGATTTGATGGAGTTACATCTACACTGAGAGGAGTCGTAGAGACGGGTGATGTTGATGCCGAAGTATCAGTATCCTACTCGGGCAATATCGTCGTTAATACTTGGTATCATATAGTATTAACATTCGATAGTGGAGTTTCTGAGGTTTTCTTGGATAGCGATTCAAAAGGCACTGCCGACCAGTCTGGTTTTTTTACTACTCTTCCTGACCTCAATATAAACATGTTTATTGGTCGTAAGTCTGGAGCTGGCAATTTTTTCGATGGCATTATAGATGAGGCACGTATTTCCAATATTGCCCGGTCCGGTACCTGGATCGCTACAGAATTTAACAACCAGAACTCAACAGACACTTTTCATACAGTAGGTTCCGAAGAGATAAATTTCAAGCCGTTCGATAGGGGCTGGCAGTATCGTAAAAAAATTATCATTAACCCCAGCCAGGTAACAGATGATCTAATCGATTTCCCAATGCTTATCAATATCACAGACCCCGAGCTCAAAGCCAAGGCGCGGTCAGACGGGTATGACATTTTGTTCACCCAGTTTGATGGCGAGACCCAGCTCGACCACGAGATTGAAAACTACACCAGCAATTCCGGAGAATTAATCGCATGGGTACGAATTCCATTTCTAACATCCACTACAAATACTATCATCTATATGTACTATGGCAACCCAAATGCCAATGACCAGTCGAATTCTGAGGGTGTGTGGGACGAGTATTATCGCGGTGTCTGGCATCTTAAAGAAGATCCTTCAGGAACACCGCCACAGTTCAACGACAGTTCGGGTAAT
>CBFDAW010000113.1:0-7641 GCA_965602865.1 uncultured Thermoplasmata archaeon | reverse complement strand
TCATACCATGGGCCTTTTGGTGGTTTTTTTGGGTTCTTATCATTTTCAAAACATAAAGTCGAGCTAAAGACTAGAAATACTAGTATTATTGTAATTATCCAGATTCTTTTTTGCATGTAGTCACCTTTGATTAACTGCACCTATCATATTTTCGAAACAAACGATGTATATAAACATTTTTTGTGTTCATGTGTAAATCATGAGTTATTGAATTATATATAAAAATCAATAATAATAAATTTTACTGTGAAAACAAGTTATTTGAAAAGTTTTAAATAATTAAAAAAGATATAAATGGAAGAGAGATTAGTAATAGTACTGGGTTATGACCATGAAAATGGGGTTTTTTATCTCGATTCTAATTGTATGGATGCTAATAGCTCCCACGGTGGTGATCTCAGAAGATCCGGGAGAGCCGGGGTTTGAGACCAAGATATTTAACACTCATGTCGTGACTCGCACCGCGGCAGCCTCACCCTGGCCAATGTTCAGAGGTAACATTCGGCACACCGGCGTGAGCCCGTATAACACCAGTGAAAACCCGGGTAAGTTACGGTGGAGATTTCAAACTGGAAATGATGTGACTTCCTCAACCGCAATAGGTACTGATGGTACTATATATATTGGTTCAGATGATAATTACCTGTATGCGATAAACTCAAATGGAACCGAGAAGTGGAGATTCCAAACCGATGATAATATACGATCATCACCGGCGATAGGCTACGAGGGCACTATTTATTTTGGTTCAGGGGACAAATGTTTTTATGCGATAAATCCAAATGGAACATTGAAGTGGAAGGTCAATATAGATGGATATGTGCACTCATCGCCGGTGATAGGTTCCGATGGTGTTCTGTATTTTGGGTCCGGCAATACATATGTTTACGCAATGAATCCTAACGGCACCGAGAAGTGGAAGTTTAAGACCGAAGATTCAGTACTGTCCTCACCTGCAATAGATTCGGATGGTATTATATACCTCAGTTCTTATGATAACTATACTTACGCGTTATACCCAAATGGAACCTTGAAATGGAAGTTCAAAATAGGACATTTAACATACTCGTCCGCCGCCATTGATTCCAACGGCACAATTTACATGGGTTCGTTTAATAATACCATTTATGCGATAAATCCCAATGGGACAGAGAAATGGAGATATGAAACCGGATATGAAGTATGTTCATCACCCGCCATAGGTTCCGATGGAACCGTATATGTCGGTTCTGAGGATAATAATTTATACGCACTAAATCCGGATGGGACAGAGAAATGGAGATTTCAAACCGAAGACAAAATATCCAGGTCCTCACCAGTGATCGGATTAGATGGTACGATTTATATTGGTAGCTTGGATAATTATCTTTATGCAATACATTCAAACGGTACCTTGAAATGGAAGTTTAAAACAAATAGTGAGATATACTCATCCCCTGCAATTGATTCCAATGGTACTATCTATGTGGGCTCGATGGATGATTTTCTTTATGCAATTGGAAAAACTGTTCCCTCCTCACCTCGAAACCTAAGTGCAACGGCATGGGTTGGTTTTATTAATTTATCTTGGTCCCCGCCGGAGGATGATGGCGCTGCTGTGGTTAATGAATACAGAATTTATAGAAGCAACTATACTGGGGATTACGTATTTATTGACTTAGTATCTGGCGCAACAACATTTTACAATGATACCTCGACGGTTTCTGGTCAGATTTACTTCTACTTGGTAACTGCACTCAATTCTATAGGCGAATCCAATTCAAGTAATGAACTTTTAAAGATCTCACCGGGTATTCCTGGGCCACCGGACTTCGAAATGGTAACCGCTGGCGACGGATATATAGATTTATCCTGGAGAGAGCCCGTTAATAATGGTGGTCTTACGATCATTCGGTATAAGATCTATCGCGGCATTCAATCCGGCGCCGAGACATATCTCGATTCCGTAAGTCCTTGGACCACATCATATCGAGACCCATTTGTTACAAACGACCAGAAATATTATTATTATATTACATCAGTAAACGATTTAGGTGAAAGTCGATCGAGTTTGAAAATCTCGGCAACACCAAAGGCAAATCCGACGGTCCCATCAGAACCCCAGAACCTGAACGCCACTGGCGGCGATGGGTTTGTAACTATAACTTGGCTTGCACCAACTAATAACGGCGGCTCACCACTAAAAGGATATAAAATCTACCGGAGCACCGCATTTGAAAAAGAAGAAGTAATTGAATTCGTAGACGCATTTACAAAATCGTACCGTGATGGGTTAGTAATTAACGGCCAAACTTATAATTATTACATCACCGCCGTAAATAATATCGGCGAGGGTAAGAATAGTAGCGAGGTAAGCGTCAGCCCACGCCTACCCGGAACCGGTAATAATTTGACCACGCAACCGGAACCGGATAATAGTTACATACTAATAGCCAGTTGGATCTTTTTGATATTAATTATAATTATTGCAATTTTATTTTTAATAAATAAAAAAAATGCATCGCAAAGAAAATGATAATTAACGCATTTTTTTATTGATTTTTCTAATAAGAGTTCATTTCAATTTCATATCCTTCAGATTAATATTTCTTTTTGTCTTTGCAGATTCAAAAGCTACTTCGATCATTTTCACCGCGCGTAATCCCGAGTACATATCCGATAATGGCGTGGTATGGTTCTGGGCACAGTTTATAAAATGTTTCAGCTCCTCCTTTAATGGTTCTTTATACTCGATCGGGATAGTATACGACCCCTCCTGCTCGAGCTCGAACTCGGGTTTGACCTTTCCACTCCCAGATGTACCAGGTTCGTTCTCAGTTTTCTTGGGTAGAATTGCAGAATCAAAGATCTGCAGTTCCTGGGGTTTTAAATAATCGATTCGTGCGCTCATTTTATTTCCTATTACAATAAGCTCACGCTTCTTCCCCGCCACCGGCGCCATCCAGGATTCGAAAGCATAACAAGTAATATTATTATCAAAAGTTAGTATAATCATTGCGGTCTCCTCGATATCGGAAAAAAAGTGCCGCTCCATGTGTGAGTATATTTCATCAGGGTACTCTTGATTCAATAAATAACAAAAAAGGTCCATCTCGTGTATCCCAAGTGCATGCAGCACACCCATATCCGTTCTCGGCACTCGGAACGCTAGCCTGTTGCAAAACATGTACATGATTTTCCCAAAATCACCACGGGTGATACGTTTTCTTAGTTCTTGTGCAGCAGAATGGTGTCTGAAGATATGCCCAACCATTAGTATGCCATCTGTTTCTTCGGTGATCTTCACGAGTTTCTCGGCTTCATCGGAGGTCATGGTCATGGGTTTCTCAACCAATACACTCTTGCCGTGTTCTATTGCCTTTTTCGCCATATCATAGTGCATTGGTGATGGGGTTGCAATACTGAGTGCATCCAGTGATCGGTTTTCCAGGATTTCCTGATAATTGGTTGTATATTTCAAATCAAATCCTTCAGCGAGCGCTTTGACGCGTTCTGTTGAGACATCGCACAGCATTAGCTCTGAAATTACGCCCTCATCCAATAGTTCTTTAAACGCACGTACATGGTTTCTGCCCCAATAACCAGTACCGGCAACAGCTACTCCCGTCATTCTAGTTACCCCTGAAAAACGTTTTTATCGTATCAACTACCCTAGTTATATCATCCATTGAGATACTCGGGTAGATTGGTAAAGATAGTATCTCTTTTGTGACTTGATTAGTTACCGGGAATGATTCCGGATCGATTATTTCATTATAATTATTCTTAAGATAATTAATTATAACCGGTTGTTCATGAAGCGCTTTGAGATAATGGATACCGGTTCCGATTCCCTGGTCCTTTAAATATTGTTTAAGTTCATCACGCTTATTATTTCGAACCCGGATCACATACAGATGGTACACATGTTTTACCCATTCTTGCTCTACTGGTAAAATTATATGTTCGTCTACTAAACCGGATTGTGAAAATAGTTTATTATACAGTGCGGCAGCGTTCCGGCGTGCGTCGATCCATTTTGGCAAATGTTTCAACTGCACTATTCCGATTGCCGCATGAAGCTCGCTCATCCTGAAGTTCAACCCTAAAAGCTCCGAGGTGGCTCGATTTGTTCTACCATGGTCACGTAGAATTTCCATCTTACCCGCTAGCTCGGAACTATTTGTAACGACCATCCCACCATCACCCGCGACTGTCATATTCTTAGATGGAAAAAAACTAAAACATGCAGCATCGCCAATATCGCCGATCTTTTGGTTCTGATAAATGGCGCCATGTGCCTGGCACGCGTCCTCGATCACCGTAATTCCATGCTTTTTTGCCAGCTCCAAGATTGGCTGCATATCCACTGGATGACCATATAAATGTACGGCAACTATTGCCCGTGTTTGGGAGGTAATCTTTTTCTTAACATCCTCGGGGTTCATGGTATATGTTTCGTGAGAAATATCCACAAATACGGGTTTTGCACCAAGAATCATAAACGGTGTCGCCGTGGCAATAAAAGTATGTGATGGTACGATAACCTCATTACCTGCTTTCAAACCCAATGCTAGATAAATGGTGAACAATGCCGTGGTGCCCGAGCTTGTGGCAATGCCATACTGAGCCCCCGTGAATTGTGCAAACCTTTCCCCGAATTCTTTCACTTTCGGGCCCTTAATGTATCGACCGCTTTCCAGTACTTCAAGTGCCGCTTGTTTTATCTCGTCATCTATATACATTTCAGATAAATTGATATTGGACATTGGTTCGATTCCTCCTAAGAATATGAAAGGATAATTATCATCACTTTTAATCACTTTTCCACTACCCAATCCTTTCAACCTTTTTAAAATTTATGATACAGAAAATAGTTTTTAAAGAGAGAATTCCACTAGTCTATTGACTGGTGGTCGTGGAATTCTCTCTTATAAGAAACTAAGAAAAAAAAATACTAGAATTATCAAAAACCCAGCAGACACCATAAGAATTTATTTTAATTTCATATTTCATATTCCGATCCCAGTCTTTTAATTTGGTCAAGTGTTTTACGTATCGTTGGCATCATCGCATCTTCTCCCAGCTCTGCTCTTAATTTTGAATTATCAAGAATTATTTTTTTTGGGCGTACCACATCTTTGGTTAGATCATCGGTCCTTGAGGGTATTATCGGTTCTTTGGGCAATCCAAATTCTTCGGCAATCATCATGCCAAAATCCAAATTATTAATACACTCATCGCCGCAGACGTGATATATTCCTCCACATTCACGCCGAGAAAGCATTAGTATCACTTTCGCTAACCATTCCAGATATGTAAAATTCCGATACTTATCCATAAATAATTGGACCTTCTCGTTCTGTTTAAGTTTATCAATAACGAAGCTAACAAAATCAGCACGTCTAGATAATGGATGGTAACCGTATAATACGCTTAGCCTAATAATCAACCATGAATGTGCGTTTTTCGATAAAAGATTCATCACGTATTTTTCAGCTGCGGTTTTGGTTTCACCATATACATTAGCCGGTCTTTGTTTCGAGGATTCTGTATACAACGAGTCCGAACCGAAAAAAACATTATCCGTAGATATAAATACCAGTTTCGCCCCGAACTCCTTGCAGCATCTGGCGACATTCTCAGTGCCTGAGGTATTAACCTCAAACGCTTCATTTGGATGCGTTTCACAATATTCCAACTCGCGCAATGCTGCACAATGAATTATTATATCCGGTTGATATGTACGAATTAATTCATGTAACGACTTTTCATCTCTTATATCCACGTTCTTTGTTTCTAATTCCGGGCCGTGTAATGGTGAAAAATGGTTACTGGGATTAAAATTATGATAAAGGCCCAGACATAAATATTCCCCCGGGTCTTCAATTACGGTTTTTGCTAACTTTGCGCCTAAGAACCCGCTGACACCCGTAATCATAATTTTTTTCAAGCCATCACTTCAAACTTGATAATTACCCAAACTTATGAAAACTATTATCTTGAATTCGTTGGGCAAAATGGTCATTCTTCTTCTTCTTCTGCCTTTACCTCTTCCCCTGGGTTCACCACGGCATCATTTGGTATTTCCGTCGCCGGTTGTGACTGGTTTGTACTCGCCGGATTTGACACAGAACCTGTGGTTGCGTCATGGACCCTCTCATCTTCTGCAGGTTCACCCTCTAATACCTTGCCAAAGGCATATTTTTTCAATACTCGAGTAATTTTAATATTAACTTCCTGGTCCGTAGTGGTTGCCGGGATAAAAATAATGAAATTATTGACCTTGGTAAAACCATCGCCGTCTTTCCCTACCCCTAGAATTTTAACTTTATATATGTTTCCAACATTGATTCCATGTGTGGGAATACTCATACGACCGGTTTCAAAATTAAATAATTTCAATCGTAATCTCTCGCACTCAGATTTTATTTCGCTAAGTTCTTTGGTATTTTCTTTATACACAATCTTCTCTTTGATGACCGGGTTCTCTTTTAAATGTGTCAGTTCATTTTGAAGGTTCTCCTGGATGCTTAATAATTTTTTATTTTGCTCCTCGAAATCCTTAAAGTTAACCCTTAGGTCATCAGCCTCTTTTTTCAAAGCTGTGTATTTACCCTCAAAACTCTTCAAACTCTCATATTGAGAATATGGTAAAGAAATCTCGTTTAGTTTATTACCATTCTTATTTCTAAGTTCGAGCACTGCTTCGTTAAGGTCAATAATACCCGTATCATCCTCTTCGATTTCCCAGAGCCTAATCACCGAGGCGGGGGTGAATATCTTCTTATACTTACAAAATTCCACTTTACTGCGCATTAATTTATTGAACTCGCCCCGGCTAATATTTTCGAATGAGAATTCGTATATAGAAGTTTCTTTATTAAGCGCCAATTTAACCAGGATTGCATAAACTTTTCCTTTTTCAACTTCGAAATTGTCCAGATTCTGTTTCAAATCAGTAATGATCTTATCAGTTTTTTCAAGGTCTGCATTCTTTTCCCAAAGTGATTTTTGTAGCGAATCACGTTTTTCCTTAAGTTCTTTGATGGTTTTTGTGTCCTCACGGTATACGATTTTCTCTCTTACTTTTTCCTCACCTATGTCAGGGAAATCTTTAGATAATTTCTTGATCTGTTTTTTATGTTTTTGAATTTCACCTTCTTGATCTACTTGGATGTCTTCCAACTGCTTTACGCGTAAAGCAAAGTTCTTGCATTTTTTCCTTAAACTTTCTGCTAACTTTTGCTGGTTAGCCAATTCAGTAATCAAATTACCTTCTTTGCTTTCGTCTGAAATTAATTTATAGTATTCATTTATAATTTTTTCTAAAAGCTCGGAATCTTCCAGGTTTGCAAATTTTTCTTTCAGTTGCTCCCATTGTTTGAAGTCTACCTCGCCTTTCACATCAACGATCTTACTCATTATGGAATCTCCCTAAGAGGAAATAGCAACTTAGAATATCTTATTTTCATTTAAAACTTACTCCTATTTTTGATGATTAACAAAAATGTTTGATAAAAAGCCTAAAAATTCTTTTTAGAGTTCTAACAATTAATCCCGGTACGCCCCTTTCATCCCAGCTTAAATTTATAGATATTCTGCATTTCTATGCTCATGGTTTAGGATTATAAACGGTTTATCGTGACCAGGGATGATGAT
>CBFDAW010000112.1:0-7656 GCA_965602865.1 uncultured Thermoplasmata archaeon | reverse complement strand
CATATTCAACGTTTCACTTAGAAAAAATAAAACGCCAAAATGACCCCATATCTCTGTCACTCTTATTTGATAAAAAATTATTTATACTCCATAAATCTCTTACTATATGTTTCACTCACCCCAAAAAAGGAGGGCGACTCACCCCCAATTACTTTTTTTTTCTCTCATCGCCCTCCACACCCCCTCTTTAACTATTGGATGCTTTTAGTTCGAAACGGCCCGATCTGACTTTAAATGGCGGTTTTATTTTTAAAAAGAATGATGAATATCATTCTTTTTGATATTTGATAAATAGAGTTCCATTTAAATATTCCGAAATACATATCCTACCGCCGGCAAAATAGGTGATCTCATGACAAACCTGGACCACATCAAAGCCAAAAAACGAAAGCTATTGTTACTCCAGAGTTTAAAGGAGCTGCATAAGAATGCCAATGAACTGTGGGAGACCGTTAGTAAACAATCGTCCCCCGGTAATGTTGATTTTAATTATTTTTTTAGTAAATTTACCAGATATCTAAAGACCGCAAGCGTGTTATATGGTAAAAAAGCCGCCGAATTCCAAGTCAAGATCTCCGATTCCGAGTACCAGAAATTATCCGGGTTAAAAAAGATCATCACCGAAATGGGGCTGCTTATTATCTTCATAGAAAATGATATTGGGAATCCGGTAGAGGAAAATATAAAGCTTAAAAAATTATTGATCAAGTACAAGAAACAGGCAAAGTCAATACAAAAGATTACCTAAATAATGAAAAATATTTAAATGTGTACCTGTATAAGAGGGCTATATGCCGAGGGAAGGAGAGCTTAGAGCTTCAATTTGTAATATCGACCAATTAAAAGAATATACCGATATACCGCCTAAAGAAGAAAAACAATTATGGAAAGTAATAGAACGGCATCCGATGAGGATCACTCCTTATTACTTGTCTTTAATCGATTGGAATGACCCCAAGGACCCGATCAGGAAGACCGCAGTGCCCACGATTAACGAATTGAACCTAATGGGGGCCTATGACACCAGTGGTGAAGCAGAGAACACGAAGATGCCCGGGCTGCAGCACAAATATTCACAAACCGCGTTAGTGCTAGCAACGAATAGGTGTGCAATGTATTGCAGATATTGTTTTAGAAAACGCTTAGTGGGGCTGCATACGAAAGAGATCATTCAGAGATTTAACACTGCAGTCGGCTATATTAAGGAGCATAAAGAGATAAATAATGTTCTGATCTCTGGTGGTGACCCGCTTGTTTTACCTACAAAAGTGATCGGGAAATTCTTATCGAAATTATCTCCGATTTCACATTTGAACTTTATAAGGTTCGGTACGAGAATACCGGTAACATTCCCCGGCAGGATCCTAGACGACGATGAATTGGTTTCGATACTCGGGGAGTATTCATGGGAAAATAGGAGAATTTATGTGGTGACCCAGTACAACCACCCCAGAGAGCTCAGTAAAAGGTCGGTTGACGCAATTGCCAAACTCTTACGCGCCGGAGTCATCGTAAACAACCAGAGTATTTTACTTAAAGATATAAACAATGACCCTGCTGTTTTGGCTAAATTACAAAACAAACTTGTTAGCATTGGTATTAATCCCTACTATGTTTTCCAATGCAGGCCGGTTAAAAGAGTAAAGAATAATTTTCAAGTCCCTTTATATGACGGATATAAAAATATTGAAGAAGCTAAAAAACGGCTCAATGGGCACAGTAAAAGATTTAAATACGTAATGTCGCACAGGACTGGAAAAATTGAGATCATAGGGATAATGGGGGATAAAATATATTTTAAATATCATCAAGCAAAGAATCCGAACAATATCGGTAAATTTTTTGCCAGGGAGTTAAATAAAGAAGCCGGTTGGCTTGATGAAATGAATTAGGATATTGTGGGTGTTCTTAGTTATAACTTTAATTGATTTTATCACAAAAGTTAAATCATATTTATATATTGATTCGTCAATCAGGCATATCTAGTAACATTGAAGGCTTTTGGTGAGAACCTTGAGAAGTATAAATGCATATGGTACTACTATTGAACGCTGGATCTTAATAGGTCGGGGGAAACCTGAATGATCAACCAAGAAACCGGGTCAAATGAGATAACCGAGGCGGCACCAGCAGTAAATCCCGAAACCAAACCCCAATATGATAATAAATGGTACGGAGTACCGCCCAAGGGCGAGCAGCCGCTACCTGACAAATGGGTATATGTATTCATGATCTTGGGAGTAATTATTTCAGAGATTTGTATTTGGGCGATTTACCGATGGACAACTGCGGAATTCTTTCAATCTTTCGGTACGCATCAATTTTATTTACTTCATATTATCGCCGCGCCAGCCATTCACCTGATCCCTATTCTGCTTTTTTGGCGGTATATTAGGAAAGAACGCGGGATTCCGTTCGTATTTACTAAAAAGCTCCTGTTAAGTGGCATAATAGTAGGCTTCTGTGCCGCGATCATTTGGCGTTTATTGGAGGAGTTTGCATACGATGGCTTTGCAGGTATAGCGGGAGGGACCGTGCCAGGCACACTTTCATTCCTGAACATCTTGGAAACGGCGGACATGTTCATATTGATGACCTTTGTCATGTACTTCATTGTCGGGCCGGTGGAGGAATTCGAGTTCAGAGGTTTCACTCATGACCAGTCTGCCAGGGTGCTGACTAATTGGCAGGCATTGATTTTTTCATCGGTACTGTTCGGATGCAGCCATATTCCGATCGGAATTTTTGTTTATCAATTCACCGCTACTCAGTTTATCGATGCACTTATAAGCTGGATCTCCGCAGGATTTGTGCTCGGTGCGCTCTATATGTGGTCCCGGAACATTTTAGCCTGTATTATCATGCACGCAATGGGTAATTGGCAGCTGTCGGTATTCTACTTTGAAAGTACATCCTCGGGTGGGATGGCGCCCAATACTTCGATGGCGGTGGGAATTGCAACCTCAATTATCGTAAATGCCATTATGATAATAATTTTCTATCTGATCCATAAATATTACTGGCAGCCCCATAGACGTGGTGAATCGGCGTTTGGCGGAATCTTATTATCACTACAAAATTACATCCACGACCACGATTTTGGTAAAAAGCCGGTTCAAACAACTATTACGGTATCAGTTGTGTTTATTGTTATCATCTCGGGAATAATAATGGGTGCAACCATAACTATTGGTAAGACCCCGGGGTCGGGTTTGGAAAACGAGACCGACTCTGAAAGTTCGGCGGGTTTAAAAAATTTGGTAGACACTGGTGAAACCCAAGAGGGTCTCGGTGAGCTAACTGAAGGGATGGGGATGATGATTCAGCTAAATTCGGAATTTGAAAAATATATTAAAACCATTACCCTCACCGTAACCTGGACCGACGAACCTGATAGGGGCTTAGCCGGAATGATCGAAAACCAACCCGACACTTTTTCGATATTAATAATGGGTCCGAATGCTTCTGCAAGCGATCAAGGATCAAATCCACACGGTGGCGAGGGAAGGATAACTGCAGAGCTTGCGTTTTCCCAAGAAGAGGTTAAACAGATGATCGAATCGGATGGAGAAAATTATGAGATAATTATATCTATTAATTTAGAAGACGCCGGTAACTATCAACCCGGTATTGGAGCAATTGGTGATGATGGGAATGAGTTCAATTACCAACTGGACATCGTTTGGCTTATGCCTGAGGAATGAAGATTAAATAACAACATTATCAAAGGGTTAACACTTAATTGATTATTATTTGCTGAAAAGTCTAAGAATCTAGTTGATTAATTGTCGATTATAAGTCGAGAGTCGAGAGTCTATAGAGGTGTGAGGTGTGAGTACGCTACGATGGGATGTTGTGAGCAATCGCTTGAGGTGAGAGTACACTACGATATTGGAATGATACTAATCGTTGGTTAGACAGTTACGATTTATTTGCGTGGGTAATCACTGGTGGGAGGGGAAGACCACTACGAGTTTAATATGATAATAATCGTTGGTAAGAGGGGGGATGATCCAAACGAGCCCTCAAACCAGCGATTGATTTTTAATTGCTAGGTAAAATCCCAAATTCAAAGCTCAAAACTTCATGAAAATATGATAAAATAGAGAGTAAATCTTAATTTCACTCGAGCTTAGAATTCCGTTATTCATTTAGTAATCAGTTTGGAATTCTAATCCACCCAAGAAAATCCCAACCTCAAAACCCAAAATTAGATTCCTTATTGATTTTTCAATGATTCCTGATTTGGTTATTTTGGGATTTGGGGTTTGTGCGCCACGATGTTGCACAAGTGATGAGGGTAGGTTCCTCGGGATCGGGTTACACTGCGTTAGGCTCTACTTAATTTACGCTCCTATCTCAGTAAAAATAAACCAGCACCCGATCCCGAATTTAGCTCAATTATTGTAAATTAATTTTCAATAAAAAGTCCCAGACTGTCAGCTGCTGGTTCGGGCACGAAGATTCACATAAATGTTTTAAAAGTGTTCCAATTATAATATATATCATCAACAGCTTACTACTTGATTGTAATCTAAGTCACAATTAACAATATAGATTAAATCTTGCAGGAGGGGTAAGACTGCATCCAAGTTACCAGCCTCAAAACCGAATAGAGCATCCCGAAGCTGCATTGGGAAATGGAGCGATCATTACATTTTTTTGCATAATTTCAATTTTTCTGATATTTATCGGATTTTTATACTCCACCGCGGGATTCCATGGCGTAATTACAGGCGAGGATGAGAGTATTTTCGTATTTAACATAACAGTAGGCATATCTTCCATGGCGTCGGGGTGTGGGTTATTATTTGGGACATACATTATATTACAATACATCTGGAAAAGATAAAATGGTATTGATTTATTTATTCACCGATATTTCACCAACCGAAGAGATCTATCTGGTCACTTGCCCGGTTATATTTGGAATTATAATATCGATTTTATGTGCCGTCATTTTCTATTTAAGATCACTAAGACGATACGTATTTCCCACCATACAACAAGCATACCAGTATTATTCCGTAGCAATCTTTAAAACCTATTACAATTGGATAATAATTCTTGGGTCATTTATGATAATTACCGGCACGGCGGTTCTCGTATTATATTCATTTCAAGACCATCTGTCCAGTTATGATAAGATAAATGTCAGCCTTGGAACTATTTCTCTTAGTTTTGGATTGTTAATATTAGGTATCGTTTTCAACTATAGAATATATAATTACCCGATCAACAAACAATTTATAGATAATCCACCCTGGGCACGCGCACTAACACGAAATTCACTAACCAACAACCGTGTTTCAGAGCTCAAGCTGATCGGATTTTTACGACAGCTTAGATTATTGGTGGGATGCATATGTGTAATTGCCATTCTAATTACACTCTGGGGTATAATCGAGATTCCTTTATATATACTGGATTATGACAATTATTATTATTTGATTTCCGATTTTGGCGGTTTTATATTACTATTTTCCGGCTTGAAATTCACCATTGCTGCTTTATTGTACCTCGGTACATACTTTTTAATGATATCTCCATTAAAAAAGTGGGCTTTTTGGAATAGAATGTTAGATATGAGGTGACAGAGATGCTTGATATTAAAAGAAAATTTACTATTGTTGTTGTTTGGCTATTAGTGGTTGTTGGGTTGGTGTGTAATGTAAATGTACTGGCGGACAAGGGTTCGGTCGGTATTAGCCATGTGGAGATTCCAATCTACGAACCCGGGCAAAAAGCGATCATCTGTTGGGATGGTACCGAGGAGCTGTTGATTTTAACCACCGATATAAAAGCCAGCCAGCCTACCAAAGCGTTGGAGATTTTACCATTGCCCTCGGAGCCAAAAATCCAAACCTGTAATATAAGTGTGTTTGAAACATTGAAAAGTTTGGTTGAATGGGGCCGCGCCGATTCAAAAGAGGCAGGTGGTTTAGGTACTGATAATAAAAATGAAGAACCGCCCGAGGTAGAGATTATATTCCACGAGAAATTAGGTGTTCATAATATTACCGTGATCAAGGCGTATACTTCCAAAGGCTTTGCAAACTGGGTTAATACATATATGACCGATATCGGACTAACGCCGATGAGCTTCCCTGAAGCAGAAATGATCGCCAGCGCGTATATGGACCGAAATATCAATTATTTTGTTCTTGATGTCATAGAACTAACCAATGAACTAAAAAGCCCCGAAACTTTAATGTACAGCTTTAATTCAACGACCATCTATTACCCTATGGAAATTACTTCACTTGTGGGCGGAGAGACTCATATACTCCTCTTCATACTTACCCCGCATAAAGTAGTCAAGGGACCATACCGAAAAACAGAAAACACATTCTTCAGTGAAAGGGTCACAACTTGGCAGAATGAGTGGTATATAGATGTAAAAACACCAAAATCACCAGTCAATTTCCATAAAATTACAGATACCGATGTGTCAACAGAGAGACTAAAAAGAGAAGCTGAAAATTATTATGAGGTTTATGATGAGGAAGGAGTAGACGATGATTTTTATCATATCTATGAATTCTTCAAAGATCATGAATTCGTAAAGGTGGGTGTTTACGAATATGATGGTCCTGTGGAAATGAAAGGCGATATATCCATTAATGAGTATTCAATCCAAACCATTAAACTCGATGAAGAATACAGCCTGAATGTTCAAAATTTAATGTACGCGGTCTGTCTACCACCAGTGATAATAATAATAATCCTGATAGTATTAAGTTGGTATATGAAACAAAAAATGGAACAAGGAAAAAATTACAAAAAATAAATTTCAATCATGGAAATGATGCCAATGAAGTTAAAAAAAGATCTGGGTCTACTTGAGGTTTTTTGCATATCATCGGGTGCTATGATTAGCTCGGGACTTTTTATTTTGCCAGCACTCGGATACGCAAAATCCGGTGCTGCTGTTATTGTTGCCTATGCCATCGCTAGCATCTTAATCTTACCCACGGTGTTGTCAAAAGCTGAATTAGTCACCGCTATGCCAAAAACCGGCGGTATATTCTTTTTTACCGATCGAAGCATGGGGCCCATGATGGGTACACTAGGTGGTTTGGCGGCATGGTTCTCTCTAGCGTTTAAAACCGCATTTGCACTGTTGGGTATTGGCATATTTCTAGTACTCTTTAATCCTGGTTTCACATTTTTGCAAATCAAACTCATTGCTATTGCATGTTGTCTTGTATTCATGGTTATCAATATATATGGTGTCAAACTTGCTGGGAAATTTCAAGTGTATATGGTCATTTCTCTGATCGCATTGCTAGTGATATATATCATAATGGGTGTATTTTTTATTCAATTTGATAGGTATACACCATTTGCACCAATGGGTTTAGGTTCCGTTTTCGCAACAGCTGGACTCGTTTTCGTATCCTTTGCGGGAACATCAAAGATCGCCGCTATAGCAGGTGAGGTTAAAAATCCCGGGCGAAACCTACCTTTGGGAATGTTTTTATCATGGGGTATTGTATCCTTGCTTTACATTTTTGTAATTTTTGTTACTGTTGGAGTGATCGATCCATCCGATCTAAAAAGTTCACTAACACCAATATCGCTCGGAGGTAGTGTGATGATGGGTTCGTTCGGGCTTGTAATCATGAGTGTTGCAGCATTATTGGCATTTGTTTC